>NZ_CP035033.1:2342500-2612894 GCF_004028275.1 Hydrogenovibrio thermophilus | reverse complement strand
GAGCTGATAAATTTGGCTAAGCCCCTTCGGGCGGGGCTTAAAGACCACTTCTTCAGTGTTGTGCGCCTTGACCTTAGAATGACTAAGGTCGGCGACGCACGCCTAGAATAAGTAGCCTTTAAGGCCCGCAGAATCGCATCGAGGGTTAGTCGAGATGCCCTTCAGAATTTGTAGCCACTCAGAACCAGAACATTTTGATTGCGAGGATGATCAGTAGGATGCCGAAGACGCGTTTCAAAAGCTTGACCGGCAGACGGTGGGTTAAGGCGGCGCCGATGGGTGCGACAAAGAAGCTGGCGACGACGATGCCGAAAAAGGCCGGCCAGTAGATGTAACCGGTGGCGTAAGCGGGCAAATCGGTGGCATTCCAGCCGCCGATGAGGAAGCCTAAAGTGCCCGCCGTCGCGACCGGCAGGCTGCAGGCGGCCGAGGTGGCGATGGCCTGACGGACCGACACGTTATGCCACACCATATAGGGTGTGTTCAGTGCGCCGCCGCCGATGCCGACCAGCGAGGAAATGGCCCCGATAAACGTCCCGGCCACCGAACGCGCCGCCAGCCCCGGCAATTCGCGGTGCGGATTCGGTTGAGCGTCCGTTAGCATTTTAATGGCGATGACCAGTTCGATGACGGCGAAAATCTGTGCGAGGGTATTGGCATTGAAAAATTGTGACACCCAGCCGCCGAATAAACCGCCCAGTAAAATGCCCGGCGTGAGGGTTTTGACAATGTCCCAGCGGATGGCGTCGTGCTTTTGGTGGGCACGAATCGACGCCACGGCCGTGACCAGAATAGTCGCCATCGAGGTGCCGATGGCCAAGTGCACCAAATGAGGCGTGTGCAGAAAATACACAAACGCCGTGGTCAGCACCGGCACGATGATCAAGCCGCCGCCGATGCCAAGCAGTCCGGCGAAAAAGCCGGCGATGACCCCGGTCAGCAGATAGATGGAAAGTTCGATTAACATGGCGGTGAACTATAGCACAGTTTGCCGAAAACGGCCGTTGAAAAGGCTTGAAATACCTTGAGGTTGATTGTGTGTACCGTGATTAGGTGCGGGAATTCGATTTTTGACCAGGCCTGGCCAAAATAATTGATTATCTGGTTGTTATTTAAAAGGGATTCGATTAAAATGCGCGATTCTTTCGAAAGAAGTAATTTTCTAATAGGATTGATATCATGAAACGTACATTTCAACCAAGTGTTATCAAACGCGCTCGTACGCATGGTTTCCGTGCTCGCATGGCAACAAAGAACGGCCGTAAAGTTTTGGCGGCTCGTCGTGCAAAAGGACGTAAGCGTTTGACTGTGTAATCATTCATTTTAATGATTGAGCAGCAGCCACAAAATTCTGATGAGTCGGGTTCGGGGTTAAGTCTAGACAACCTGGAACTCTCTCATCACGATTTCTCCCGAAATCACTTTCCCAAGTCCCTTCGACTCCTAAGTCCCAAACAGTTTCAATATGTATTCGCCAAGGCGGAGAAGTTCTCCAATCGCCACTGGACCTTTATCGTTCGTCCGAATGGATTGCCGTATCCACGGCTGGGATTAGCCATCGCCAAGAAACAATTGATGAAATCCGTCTGGCGCAATCGGGTAAAAAGATTGGCGAGAGAGGCATTTCGTCAACATAAACAAGCAGTAAGCGGGTATGATATTGTCGTTTTAGGACGTAGAGGCATGCAGGATGTCGAAAACCGCGTTCTGATCAACAGTTTTGAGCACCTGATCCGGAAAGTGAAGCAGAGTGGTTTGAAAGACGGCAAGCAACGACGCCCGGCCGCAAGACCCTCTGCCGCGAAAAAGCGGCCGGATAAAGCGTGATGCCGACCCGATTCGGCATGGCAATGGAATTTTAATACTTTTAAACTTATCTATAACATTAGATGTAATGAATAGATATCACTCGGTTTTCGTGAACCGTAACGATTGAGAAGCAGGAAATAACGGATGAATATGAGATCTTTCTGGTGGCTGGCGTTAGCTTTCACATTGCTCTGGATTTGGTTGCAATGGACGCAATTCCAAAACCCACAAACCCAGGCACCGACGACCGCCACCCAATCGACCTCGCAAACGGCGGCGGATGCCACCGTGCCGGAAGTGAATGAAGCGGATGCAGTGCCGGGCGCACACCAAGCCACGCAGGATGTGCCGACCGCCAAAGCGAAAATTCAGCAAGCGCAGCGCATCACCGTCAAAACCGACGTGTTGGATATTGTCATCGACACCCAAGGCGGTGACATCCGTGACGTGAAGCTGCTGAAGTACGCCGCGACAAAAGATCATTCCCAGCCGTTCCAATTGATGGGCGACGAAGCGCCGATGATGTACATCGCGCAAAACGGTATCGCCTTGCAGAAAAAAGCGACCCTGCCGGCTCCGACGCACAAGTCATTGTATCAATCGGCGCAAACCCACTATGAACTGACCGGTGATACGCTGGAAGTGCCGTTGACCTGGGAACAGGACGGCGTCAAGGTCACCAAAATCTATCGTTTCCAGAAAGGCCGTTACCTGATCAACATCGACTATCGCGTCGAGAATCAGGCACAAACCGAATGGAGCGGCAGTCTGTATTCACAGTTGGTGCGCAACACCTATGATCCGGATCACAATGCGATGATGTACACCTACACCGGCCCGGTGTTGTATAACGGACATGCCGAAAGCAAATACAACAAGCACCCGTTCGATGATTTGAACACCGAACCGGTCAATAACCTGTCGGTTGAAGGCGGCTGGGCGGCGATGATTCAGCATTACTTCATGTCGGCGGTGATTCCGAACCAGGAAGGTCAGAACCGTTATTACGCCAAGCCGCTGGGTGAAGGCGATTACGTCGCCGGAGTGGTCGAACCGATGGTATCGGTCGAACCGGGCCAAACCGGTAATTTGACGTCCGAATTGTATATCGGGCCGATCATTCAGGATAACCTGGAAAAAATCGCACCCGGTCTGGAACTGACCGTGGATTACGGCGTCTTGACCATCATCGCCGAGCCGATTTTCTGGGTGCTGGAAAAAATCCACGCGCTGGTCGGCAACTGGGGTTGGTCGATTATCCTATTGACGATTTTGATCAAACTGCTGTTCTACAAGCTGTCGGAAACGTCTTATCGTTCCATGGCGCGCCTGAAGAAATTTCAGCCGAAGCTACAGCAGTTGAAAGAAAACTATGGCGATGACAAGGCCATCTTCCAGCAAAAATTGATGAAGCTGTACAAGGAAGAGAAGATCAACCCATTGGGCGGTTGTCTGCCGATTCTGGTTCAAATGCCGGTGTTCATCGCGCTTTACTGGGTATTGCTGTACTCGGCGGAAATGCGTCAGGCGCCTTGGATTCTATGGATTCAGGACTTGTCGGCCAAAGACCCGTATTACATCCTGCCGGTGCTGATGGGGATTTCCATGTGGGTGCAGCAAAAGCTGAATCCGTCAGCGATGATGGACGAAATGCAGCAGAAGGTGATGAAAGCCTTGCCGTTTATTTTCACCATCTTCTTCATGTTCTTCCCGGCCGGTTTGGTGCTTTACTGGGTGGTCAACAACATCTTGTCGGTCGCACAGCAATGGTACATCACCAAGAAAATTGAATCGGGCGAAGAAAAATAATAAGGAAACACCATGCAGTTAACGTACGAAAAACCGGGTAAAGACCACCCGAAATACGGCCAAGTGGATTGGTTGGTGATGGATGGCACCACGCCGATTTGTTATAAGACCCAAAACGGTTATGTGCCGCTGGAAGGCAGTGCGGTGCAAGCGGCACCGACCGCCGCCTCCGTGGACACACAGCCTTTGTATGTGCTGTCGTTCAAGATTAACGACGAAGCCGAAGAAATGACGTTCAAGTCGAAAAAGAAACTCGATAAAACGGTGGCTAAATTGAGCCAGAAACCGTTTGTGACCGACTTGCAGACCACCACCTATCAAGTGTTGGCCGGTTAAGTTTCGGTCTCGATTGTTTTCGGCGACGCCCGTCGAAAAATTTATCTGTTTAGCGCCCGTTAAGGGCGCTTTGCATTTCAGAAGCACCAACGATTGAACAGGAATCCAGATGACGTTTGCATCGAATGACACCATTACAGCGGTTGCCACCGCGCCGGGACGCGGCGGCGTGGGCATCGTTCGGGTGTCCGGTCCGCAGTCCCGCGCCATGGCTGAGACGATCCTTGGCTTGACCCCGAAACCGCGTTTTGCGCATTACGGCCCGTTTTACGGGGCGAACGGTGAAGTGTTGGATGAAGGCATCGCGCTGTTTTTTCCGGGGCCGAACTCCTTTACCGGTGAAGATGTTTTAGAATTACAGGGCCACGGCGGGCCGATCATTCTGCAATGGCTGTTGGAACGAACCGTGCAACTTGGCGCGCGGTTGGCGGAGCCGGGCGAGTTTTCCAAGCAGGCGTTCTTGAACGATAAACTGGATTTGGCGCAGGCCGAAGCGATTGCCGATTTGATCGACGCCAGCTCGCAGCAGGCGGCTAAATCGGCGTTAAAGTCCTTACAGGGCGAGTTTTCCAAGCAGGTCAACGAGCTGGTTGAAGAACTGATTCAATTGCGCATTTATGTGGAAGCCGCCATCGATTTTCCGGAAGAGGAAATCGATTTTCTGTCCGACGGCAAGGTCGCCGGGGAGTTGCAGCACATTCTGGAGCGGTTGCATCAAGTGCTGGCGTCGGCACAACAAGGCGTGTTGTTACGGGAAGGTATGTCGGTGGTGATTCTGGGGCGCCCGAATGCCGGCAAGTCCAGCCTGTTGAATGCCTTGTCGGGGCGTGAATCGGCGATTGTGACCGACATCGCCGGCACCACGCGCGACATCGTCAAAGAAGAGATTCAAATCGACGGCATGCCGCTGCATGTGCTGGACACCGCCGGGTTGCGCGAAGCGACCGACGCAGTGGAACAAATCGGTATCCAACGTGCCTGGGCCGCGATTGAAGAGGCCGATCGGATTCTGGTGGTGGTGCAGGCCAATGAGAATATTCACCCGGAAGATCAGGCGATTCTGGCACGGATGCCATCGCATATTCCGGTGACCTTGATTCACAATAAAATCGATTTGATTGAAAAATCGCCAGGCCTGGATGAAACCGTCGAAACGGCGGAAATCTGGTTGTCGGCCAAGCATCAGCTTGGGCTGGACTTGCTCAAGCAGCATTTGAAAACCCAAATGGGGTATGCGCAAACCCAAGAAGGCGTGTTCATGGCGCGTAAACGTCATTTGGACGCTTTGAATCGTGCGCTGGAATTCGTGCAGACCGGTCAGCAGCAATTGGAAGCCTATGCCGCTGGAGAGTTGCTGGCGGAAGACCTGCGTCAGGCACAACAGGCCTTGTCGGAAATCACCGGGCAATTCACCTCGGACGATTTGCTGGGGCGCATTTTCACCTCTTTTTGTATCGGAAAGTGATATGTTAAAACTGTTGAATTGGGTGTTCGGCTGGTTCGGTTATGAATGGGTGCGTGACACCCGGCCTTACGAACGCGAATACAGCGATAACGAATTCGACGATGGTTGGGACGATTTATACGAAACCAATCCGCGTTATCGATTACGGCGCAAAGGCGCGCCGTCTTCCGCTGATTGACGGTACCCGGTGCCGGTTGCTTTCCGCGAGTTTGAACAAAAATACATAACACATACGGAATCTCGAATTACTGATGTCAAATCGAAAAATCCCTTTGGATCACAAGATCGCCACGGAAAAACGTGCCATCAAACTGGTGATGGTCGGCGATATCCTCATGGCGGTGCTGGGGCTGGTGTTCTATTATCTGACCGAATCCCAGGCCATCCTGATGGACGGGGTCTACCCGTTCATCGACTTGGTCGCCGGGTTGTTGACCTTGCGGGTGGTGAGCTTGATGGCGCAGCAGGCCAGTCAATCCCAACCATTCGGTTACGCCATTTTCGAACCGGTTTTGAACTTCATCAAAGGCGTGTTGATTCTGTTGGTCATTCTGGTGGCGTTTTACGCCTCGGTGGAAGCGATTTTCCACGGCGGCCGCCACATTGATGCTCATATCGCCGTGTTTTATTCCGTCATCGCCTCGGTGCTCGGCTTCGGGCTGGCGTATGTGTTGTACCACATGAATAAGACCGCCCAATCGTCGTTGATTCATGTCGATTTGCAGGGCTGGTTGACCGGCGGCATTCTCAGTATCGCGGTCGGTTTGTCGTTCGGCGCGGCCATCTGGATGGAAGCCATCGGTCATGAAGAGTGGGTGCCTTATACCGACCCGGTGGTCATACTGATTCTGATTTTATTGATGTTGCCGATTCCGTTGAAAATCCTCAAGGAAAACGGGTTGCAGATCATCGGCCGCACCGACGACGCCGAGCTGATGCGCTTTTTGAATCAGGAAGTGGAGCAGGTGTTTGAACCGGTGGCGTATCTCGATATGAAAACCCGTTACCTGCAAGCCGGGCGGATGATGTATGTACAAGTCTATATTCAGTTGGACGACGAAACACCGTTCGATATCCGTCAGCAGGATGTTTACCGTGACCGTCTGTATCATCACCTGAAGCAAACCTACGATTACTTGTCGTTGGACGTGATTTACACCGCCCAGCCGATTTGGGTGATGCGCAGCATTGGTGAAAACCACACTGACACCACGAAAACCGAAAACTGACCAGGCCTGGCCGAAAAGCCGGGTCCTAAGAGAAGTCCAGCATGTCGTATCCTGTCCCCGCGGAATTGAGCCGCGCCGAAATCGAAATCAAAAAAAGCCGCTTCATTGCCTATGCCAAAGGCATTCGAGACCGGGCCGAGGGCATGGCGTGGTTGGACGAATTGAAAGTACAGTATCCGGACGCCCGCCATCACTGTTGGGCCTATCTGCTGGGCAACCCGCAATGCGCGAGCAACGCCGGTATGGGTGATGACGGCGAGCCTTCCGGCACCGCCGGGAAACCGATTCTGAATGTGTTGCAACACAAAGGCGTCGGCGACATCATGATTGTGGTGGTGCGATATTTCGGCGGCATCAAGCTGGGCGCGGGCGGCCTGACGCGCGCTTACGGCCAAGCCGCGCAAGCGGTGATGGAAACCTTGTCGGTGGTGGAACAGGTGGATTTAGCGGAGTGCCGGGTCTCCTGCGATTTCGCGCAGGAACAACCGGTGCGCCACCAGCTCGGTTTGGTGGATGGAGAGGTGGTGTCGGTGGATTACCACAGCCAGGTCATGATGCAGGTGCAACTGCCCGAGCAAGCCTTGCCCGATTTTCAAGCAGCGATGGATGCACTGGGCTGTGCGCTTGAATGCGAAAACGACGGACGCTGATTTTTTGTTCGGATGGCCGGGGCGGCACGCCGTCGGGAAACTTTCATAATCATGTCATAGACTTAGGTTAAGATGGCTTCATTCGGGTGGCGTTTGGAGTCAGACATGAAAAAATCCGCGGTGGACTGGGCCGAGCCGTTTTTCGGTCAGGCGTCCGATGCCGAGCGGCTGGCACAACTGCAACAGGAAATTCTTTCCTTGTTGGAAAACGCCCTTGCGTTGGCGCAATCCAAACACCGTGACGACAAAGAATCGGTGCATGCCCTGCGTGTCCTACTCAAACATCTCCGCGCCTATTGGCAACTGGTCCGATTCGCGGTGCCGCGCCTCACTTTTCAAGCCGCCAAAAAACGCATGCGCCTGACCGGCAAACAGTTATCCGCCATGCGTGACCGTGAAGTTCTGATGGACACGCTTCTGGATTTGGTCGAGTCAGCGCCCGAATCCGAAAAGGCCTGTCTGATGGAGGTGCTGAAAGCCTGGATGACGGAGCCGCCACCTGAACCGATTCCATGGGACAAAGTGATTCACGCTCTGAAAAAGGAACGTCAGGCCTGGCGAAAACTGAAATTCGACTTTCAATCCGACACCGCCTTGCAGGATGGTTTGGCCATGACCTTTACCCGATGCCGCGCGCTGGGCAAACAGGCGTTCCAGCCGGATAACCTCGAACAACGCCACGCCTGGCGGAAATGGGTTAAATACGGTTATTATCAGTTGAAAATACTGCGCCAGCTCGGATTGCGCGGGCAACGCAAACGCATTCAGTGCCTGGATGAACTGGGCGATTTGCTCGGGCGGGAGCACGACTTCATGATTTTGGAGAGTCGCTTAAAAGAGACGCTATCCCAATCGGAACTCTGGTCGGAGCACTGGACTGCGATTCAAGCGGTTTACGAGGCGAAAATGGCGGACTTTCAGGAGCAAAGCGCTGTATTGCAGCGGCGGTTGTCGAAATTGTAGTCGTTAATTGGCGTCCATCATCCAATAGACGGTCAGCACCACGCCGCTGAAATACAGAATCAACGTCAATTGCAACATGCGCTTGTTCGCGGTGCGGCTGTTGAAACTGTCAAACGCCGGAAAGCGGCGCAGGAATCGAAATCCCAACCAAAGAGCGGCCAAAACCAAAGCCGTCAGCAACATGCCATAAATCAACGTCGTTAACACGGGTGAACCTTTCTGTTTCTCTGTAATCGTTTTCGTATAATACCTAAAATCACCATCGAAGTTTTTGAGAGATTTATGACAAACCCCGTTTCACCGCAATCCGAATCCACCGCCAACCAAAGTTTGCTGGGGCGTGCCACGCCTTATTGCCGTCAGTACGATCCGAGCATTTTGTTTCCGGTACCGCGTCAGGAAAAACGCGACGAATTGGACATTTCGCCGGATGCGCTACCGTTTTCCGGCCAGGATGTCTGGACCGGGTTCGAGATTTCCTGGTTGAACGATCAGGGCAAGCCGCAAGTCGGCTGGGCGCTGTTTTTCTTTCCGGCGGCATCGCCGTATTTGATTGAATCGAAATCCTTTAAGTTGTATTTGAATTCGTTTAACGGCACCCGCTTTGCCTCGGCGGAGGCGGTCAAACAGCACTGGATAACCGATTTATCCCAGGCCTGCGGCGGTGAGGTCAAGGTGGAATTGTACGGTTTGGATGAGCCGCAAACCTTAATCGGCGCCCCGCCGGGCGAGTGCCTGGACAACTTGGACATCGAGGTGAGCGATTATCAGGTTCGACCGGAGTTGTTGACGACCGTGTCGTCGACACCGGTGTCGGAAACCCTCTACAGCCATTTGCTCAAATCGAATTGTCTGGTGACCGGTCAGCCGGATTGGGGCAGCATCGTCATCCGTTATGAAGGGCCGCAAATCGACCGCGAAAACCTGTTGAAATACCTGGTGTCGTTTCGTGAACACAACGAGTTCCATGAACAATGCGTGGAACGGGTCTTCGTCGACTTGATGCGCCACTGTCAGCCGGAAAAATTGACCGTCTATGCGCGCTATGTCCGACGGGGCGGACTCGACATCAATCCTTACCGTTCCAACTTCGAGACCGACTTCGATTTGCGGCGTCTGGTTCGCCAATGACGATACTTGTTTGACCCGCATCAAGAAGGTGTCTTCTTTTCCGTTAACTTCGGTGGTCTTCCCGTGACGCTTGGTGTAAAATTTTCGTCATGAAACACCCAAGTAACATTCCGCTTTTTGCAACGTCGCAAGAATCCTTGACCGTTTCCCATTTTATGCATCATGGGCTGGAAACCTGTCCGCCGGATATGAGCATCAAATCGGTGATTGGTCTCTTGAGCCAGAAAAACATCGGCTCCATCCTGGTCGAGGACAACGGTGAAATCGAAGGCATCTGGACGCGTACCGATTTGTTGCGTCTCGACGTCTCCAAACCGGAAGTGTTACAAGCCCCCATTGCTATGGTGATGAACACGCCGGTTTGGCGCGTTCATAAAGACGAACTGGTGTCGTCCGCCACGTATCTGTTCCACAAGAAACACATCCATCATCTGCTGGTCGTCGATTGCGACGAACGTCCGGTGGGCGTTTTGGCGCAATCCGACCTGGTCAACGCCAAGGCCAGCGAACATTTTCTGGAAGGCGTCGCCATCCGTGAATTGCTGAGCGGGCACTTGCACTTCATCGACGCCCATGCCGACCTCAACGAGGTATTGGCGATGATGGCGGAAAAAGACGTGGACGCCTTGGTGGTGCGCAAGGAAGACGAACTCGGGATTGTCTCGATGCGGGATTTGCTGAAGTGTTTTGCGCTGCTGGAAAATTACGATGACCTGACGGTTAAGGACATCGCTTCCTGGCCGTTGATCAGTGTGTCTCACGATCAAAGTCTGTCGTATGTGCGCCATTTCATGATGGAGCGAAAATTCCACCATATCGGCGTGGAAGACGACGACGGCACCTTACTGGATTTAATCAGCTTTTCCGAACTGTTGCACCGTATCGAAGAAAACTTCCATTACCAGACCAGCATCAGCATCAAAGAGAAAGAACAGCGGGTATTGGAAGCGGAAACCCTGTATCGCGACTTGCTGAGCATGTCGATGCATGGTGTGCTGATTTATCAAAACGACCGCATCGCCTACGCCAACCACGAAGTCTATAACCTGTTGGGCTATCAGGAGTGCGATCTGATGGAAAAATCGCTGTTGGATCTGGTGCCGGAGACCGAACGGGAAGCTTTTGCCTTGCGTTTGCGGGAAATGGAACATCACCATCCGGCCTACATCGAACAGAAATTGCTGTGTCACGACAATCGCCGGGTCTCGGTGGAACTGTCGCATAAACCGATTACCTATCACGCCGAACCGGCGCATTTGGTGGTGATGAACGATTTGAGTTTCCGGCATGAAACCGAGCGGTTCCAGATGCTGACCCGTTCGGTGTTCGACAATGCCGGGGAAGGCATTCTCGTCACCGACGCCCGTAACCGCTTCGTGCTGGTCAATCGTAAGTTCGAAGACATCACCGGCTACGACTTCAAGGATGTCGCAGGCAAAGACCCGTCGATGCTCAGTTCCGGTAAGCAAGCGGAAAACTTCTATCGCGAAATGTGGGCCTCGCTGAATGCCACCGGCACCTGGCAGGGCGAAATCTGGAACCGTAAGAAAGACGGCACCATCTATCCGGAATGGTTGACTATCAACGCGGTGAAAAACAAAACCGGCGAAGTGATGCACTACGTCGGCTTGATGAACGATTTGAGCCAGCAAAAGGCCACCGAACAGGAAATCAACCGCCTGTCGTTTTACGACATTTTGACCGGCTTGCCGAATGTGTCGCTGTTCAAAAACCGCTTGCAGCAGTCCATCAAAAAATCCTCTCGGGAATCCCAGAAGGTCGCATTGTTGATTGTGGACATCGCCCGTTTCAAGATGTTCAACGATGCCGTAGGCTACGAATACGGCGACCAATTACTGAAAGCCGTGGCGCAACGTTTGAACCAACTGCTGGATTCGGAAGATTCCGTGGCGCGTTTGGGGGCGGACAATTTCCTGATTCTGATGGAAGACATCCAAAATAAGAACGAAACGGCCGAATTCGCCGAGCAGTTGATTGAAGCTTTCCTGGAACCTTTCAGCATTGACGGTCAGGATCATGTGCTCGACGTCAAAATCGGTATCGCCTTGTCGTCTCTGGACGGCGACGAAGCCTTGGATTTGATGAAATCCGCCGACGAAGCCTTGTTTGAAGCCAAGAAACTGCCGCACAGCGGTTACGCTTTCCATTCCTCGGAATTGACCACCACCACCTCGGAATACTTCTTCTACGAAAAAGCGTTGCGTCAGGGCATTGAAAACAAAGAGCTGATTACCTATTTCCAACCACAAATCTGCCTGAAAGCCAATCGGGTGATCGGAGCCGAAGCGCTGGTGCGTTGGTTACACCCGGAAATGGGTGTGGTACCGCCGAGCAAATTCATCGGCATCAGCGAATCCACTGGCTTGATTATTCCATTGGGACGCGAGATTCTCGCCCAGGCCTGCCGCCACTGGCAGGCCTGGCAAAAACAGGGATTCGAGTTGGAGCGCATATCGGTGAACGTTTCCACCATCCAGTTGATGCATCAGGACTTTGTGTCTTCGGTGGCCGAGGTACTGGCGGAAACCGGCATCAATCCGGCGGTGCTGGAACTGGAAGTGACCGAAAGCTTCCTGTTGCAAAACGAGCAACAGGGCATTGAAGTTCTCTACGCTTTGAAGGAATTGGGTGTGGCCTTGTCGATGGACGATTTCGGGACCGGCTTCTCGTCTTTGTCCTATTTGAAGAAACTGCCGTTGGACCAGTTGAAAATCGACCAGTCTTTCGTGCAGTCGCTGCCCGACGATGCCGAAGACCTAGCCATTGTCGAAGCCATTATCGCGGTCGGAAAAGCCGTCGGGGTGGAAGTCATCGCCGAGGGCGTCGAAACCGAGTTGCAGGCCAAATTCCTGCACGACAAAGGCTGCTTGCTGGCGCAAGGCTTCGGCTTCAGTCGGCCATTGCCGCCGGAAGAATTCCTCGGCTGGTGCCGTTCATTCAATCAGATGGATTGATTCCCGTCGAATCCATGCTTCTCCAAAATTTTCCGATTTTTCCCGGCCGTCGTTTTACAATGATGTTTTTGATTTTTTCGATAGTGAGCGCATCATGGCATTTTCCAAGCAGGAAACGACGCAGTTATTGGCCTTGAAAGGAGTGGGGCCCACGGTTATCCAACGCTTGGAAGAAATCGGTATTGATTCCTTTGACGTTTTGCGAACCTACAGTGTGGATGAGGTGGTTGAAACCGTCGCGGACAAGTTGAGAACCTCTTGTTGGAAAAACAGTCCGCAAGCACGCGCTGCTGTGGCCGCCGCCATTGAGCTGGCCGGGCAGGAGTCGCATGTTTAACCAGGCCTGGTCGAATTTCCGCCAACAGTTGAGCGCCAAACTGAAACCGGTTTGGGAAGGTTCCCTGTACCAGTGGATGCTCGGCAGTTTCGTAGTGGTGAGTTTGCCGTTGATGTTTGCGATAGTGTACGCCCTGGTGTCGATGGACAGTTACTCCAAACAGGCGCATAAAACCGTGTTTCAGACGGTGATGGTCACCGAAAACAGTCGCTTGATTCTGGAACGTCTGGTGTCGATGGAACGCAGTATCCGCCAATATCAGGTGTTGAAAGAAACCTCGCTGCTGGATGCGTTTCTGACCCATCATCAAAAGTTCATCAGTCTGGTGGATGCGTCCAAACCCTACGACATCGATTCCGATTTGGCGAAGAAACTGAACCAGTTGAAGCAGCTGGAAATGGAACTGTTCGAGTCGGTGTACAACCGCGCGTTTTTCGAGCAAAAACCGGTGCTGGCGGAAGACGTCGGCCAGTTTGAGATACTGACCAATCAGGCCAAACAAATCATTGAAATGGGGTCGCGCCAGCAATCACTCGAAGTGCAGGCCTTGTCGGAATACGAAGCGTCGGTGCGCGAACGGGTGTTTTACATCGTGCTGGCCAGCGGCTTGTTGGCGTTTTTGTTGAGCGTGGTGTTCGTGCATTTCATCACCAAGCCGATTCGCAAGACTGGTTCGGTGATTCGCCGTTTGGTGAAGGACGATTTTGAAACGCCCATCGAGATTTCCGCCGGGCCGCGCGATGTGCGCGAACTGGGCGCCAATCTGGAAGGTTTGCGGCAGGAATTGAAGCACCTCGAAAATGAGAAACAGCAGTTCATCCGCAACATCTCCCATGAACTGAAAACACCGCTGGCCACGTTGAAAGAAGGCACGGACTTGCTGTCGGAGGAACTGATCGGCTCCCTGACGTCGGAGCAGAAAGAAGTGGTGCAACTGATGCAGGTCGGTAACTTCAATATCATGAACCTGGTCGCCAACCTGTTGGAATACCAGAAAGCGGTGTCGATTCAATCCCGGCTCGATCTGGGTGACGTGGATGTGTCCAAACTGGTGGCGCAACTGGTCGCCGATTATCAATTGTTGGTGCAGAACAAGGGCGTTGTCTTGGATGTGGCGGTGCCAAGGTTTAAAATTGTGGCGGACGCCGCCAAGTTGAAGATGATTTTGAGTAACTTCCTGTCCAACGCCATCAAGTTTTCCGGGTCGGGCGACCACATTGGTTTGTCGGTGACACGCACCGATACTGGATTGCGTTTTCTGGTGGAAGATCAGGGCCCGGGCATTCCGGAAGAATTGCATAAAGCGATTTTCGAAGACTTTTTTCAGGGCGAGATGCAACCCGGTTCGACCATGAAAGGCACCGGACTCGGGTTGGCGATTGTCGGTTATTATGTGGATAAACACGGCGGCGAGATACATCTGTTGCCACCGAACGAACATTATTCTGGAGCGCGTTTTGCTTTGGATTTACCTGTGGAGCCAGTGACATGAGATTCATCGCCATTATCGGATTGGGCTTGGCCCTGTTGACGGGATGCAGTGCGTTTGCCCCCAAGCCTGCCGGGACGTCGGACAAGATGCAGTTTCCGCTGGCATTCCCCGAAGACCAGGATAAGGTCAGCGAACCGTTGTTTTGCAGCCTGACCGATAAGGAAGCGGTGCGGTTATTGAAACAAGGCGCTTATTATTGCAACCTGGAAGGCGAACACCGTCAACGGGTCTGCCACAGCCTGGCGCAGCAATACCGCGAAAAACAGGTCTGGCAGGCCGGTTGGCTGCTGGCGTACAGCTTTTCCGACAAGAAAAGCTGCATCACCCATAAGGAGCGGTTGGCGATTCTGAACGATTTGAACCAACGCCCGGCACAAAACCAAAACCGTCTGTTGACGTGGCTCAACGAAAGCCAAGAACAGACACTGGAAGTTATCGATACCTTGAAAGCCAATCAGGACGTATTGGAACAGAAAATAGAAGCTCAGACTCATGAGCTCGAGGAACTGCGGAAGGAAAACGCTGTGCTGAAATCGCAGATTCAAGCACTGAAATCAATCGAAAAAACCTTAAATAAAAGGATAGACGATGAGCGTTGACTCGGAAGCAACGCCCGATTTTGACGGGCAACGATTATTATTGGTGGACGACGACGCCAGCTTGCTGACGTTGTTGTCCATTCGCTTACGGTCTCTCGGACTGGAAGTGGAAACCGTCGGCAGCGGCGCGGAAGCCTTGGCCAAACTGCCCACCTTCAACCCGCATCTGGTGCTCACCGATTTGCGGATGGAAGAAATGGACGGCTTGGCGCTGTACGAACAGATTCACCAGCATTATCCGACCTTGCCGGTCATTATCATGACGGCGCACGGTACCATTCAGGAAGCGGTGGACGCCACCAGCCGCGGGGTGTTCGGTTTCATCACCAAACCGATTGACCACGTCGAGCTGAACGAAAAAATCCGCCAGGCCTTGAATATCCATACCGCGGTCGGCTCCGGTGACGAGCAAGCCAAATGGCGCAAGAACATCATTGGCCAAAGCCATGTGATTGAAGCGCTGTTACAGGATTTGTATCACGTCGCCCAGAGCGACATCAGCGTGTACATCCAAGGCGAAAGCGGCACTGGGAAGGAATTGATTGCCCAGGCGATTCACGCCGCCAGTCCGCGGCGCAACAAACCGTTTATCGCGGTCAATTGCAGCGCCATCCCGGAAGACTTGCTGGAATCGGAATTATTCGGCCACAAGCGGGGCGCTTTTTCCGGTGCCATCGAAAACCGCAAAGGGTTGTTCGAACTGGCGCACGGTGGTGTTCTGTTTCTGGATGAAATCGGCGATATGTCGCCCGCGTTTCAGGTCAAGCTGTTGCGTGCCTTGCAGGAAGGCGAAATCCGCCCGGTCGGTGAGAGCAAAACCGTTTCCATCGATGTGCGGGTGGTGTCGGCCAGCCATAAGGATTTGAAACAACTGGTGGACGAAAAGCAGTTCCGGCTGGATTTGTATTACCGCTTGAACATCGTCACCTTGCGGTTGCCGAGTTTGACCGACCGGCCGGAAGATATTCCGTTGCTGGCGAACCATTTCATTGCACAGCAGAAGACCAAGGCCAAGAAGCTGTCCAACGAAGCGATGGAAATGTTGCTGGGCTACGATTGGCCGGGGAACATCCGTGAGTTGAAAAACGTCATCGAGCAAGCCTGCACTTTTGCGACGGCGCCGCTGATTCCGGCGAGCCTGATTGAAAAGGCCTTGCAACAGAAAAACCTGTCGATGATGTCGTTCAATGAAGCGAAGCAGAATTTCGAGCGGGATTACCTCATTCGCCTGCTGAAACTGGTCAATGGTAACGTCACGCACGCGGCGCGGATTGCGCAACGCAATCGCACCGAGTTCTATCGTTTGTTGGAACGCCACCAGTTGAAACCGGCGGAATTCAAGAAAAAATCCTCGTAACTCCATTTCTGTCGCCGTCCGGCGACAGAATCAAAAAACCTGTCGAATCAGCGAATTATCGCTCAGTTCAATCTATCGATTCCGGAACGTCTTTATCAGGTGTCGCCATTCGGCAACAGTTTTTCAAGCCATTCAAAAATAATGCGGCCTTTAAGCGAAAAAATTTTTCTTGAGATGTCATGGACTTAGGGTTCACACGACCTAGCGCCTGGTTGTCATGCCAGAACAATGCGTATTTTTCGGGGGATTCGGAATGTTCCAAACTGAAAAGTGTCGGGATATGCATACAAAAAAACGCTGTTTTCGGCCGATTTGAAGCCTGGGTTTTAAAAAAACGGTTTTTAGTTAAAAAATATCTTTTATATCAATAGGTTATTTTATTTTTAAAAGTTGGCATAGCCGATGCTGTATAGACCTCGAAAGCAATCATCATGCGGTCGAATTGGGGGAGTTCATTCGGTCGCCTTTTGATTGTTTCACTTAATTTTTAAAAGGAGTAATCAAATGAAAAAATTTAGACTGATCACAGCATTTTTGGCTTCTATCGGTATGGCAGGCGTTGCGATGGGTGAATCGCAAGTGGATCAACTTTGGTCTGATTTGAACGCCGACAAAAATGACGCGCTGAGCGCAGACGAAGCGAAAGCGTCTGACCAGGTTCAAGCGCAGTGGAGCTTGTTGGATGTCGACCAAGACGGCCAATTGAGCTACAAAGAGTTTTCAATGATCGATTTGACGAAGTAATCGATTCATTCTTATCTCCTAAGTTTTAGTTTTCGAGGCTTCGGTTGAAGCCTCTTTTAAAAGTTCCTTCTAGTTAGTTCCTCAGGGTTTGAGGGCCGTCCAGGCCCTCCTTTTTATTCCCCTCATCCAAATCCTTTTTGAATTTCCGTTTCCCGAAAACCACCAGGCCTGGTGAATCTTACTATTCAGGTATTTTGCATTTCCTGTTTGATTCTGTCGATAAATGCGCCGATGTAGGCTTTGTTTTCCGCATCTTCATGAATGGCGGCGTAAAGCTTCGACCACAAACCTTGCGTGCCGAGCCGAAGGGTCGGTAAATGCTGGAATTCCGGCAAGGTCGCCAGCAGCCACTTTGGCAGAACACACACGCCTTTACGGCTTTCCACTAATTGCAGCATCATCAACGTCATTTCCGATAAACGTTCGTTCGGTGAAATGTCCGCTGGCATCAGAAAATGTTTGAACACATCCAGCTTTTCTTTCGGAACCGGATAATGAATCAGGGTTTCGTGTTTCAAATCCTGCGGGGTAATCCAGTCGGATTCCGCCAGCGGGTGCCCGGCGGCGGTTACCAGAACGGATTCGTAACTGAATAATTCCTTGTAGATCACACCGCTCAATTCGATTGGGTCGGAGGTGATGACCAAATCTAGCTTCTGGCGTTGCAGGTTGGAGAGCGCTTGATTGTTCGCCGCGCCGGACAAGCTATTGACCACGTCCATGTCCACACCCTGCCAGGCCTGTTGATAACTGCGCATCACCGGCAGAAGCCATTCAAAACAGGTGTGGCATTCCACGCCGATGAACAAACGCCCTTGCTCGCCCGCCTCGAAACTTTTCAGCGCCATCTCGGTTTGTTCCAGCTTGGGCACGATTTCCTGAGCGGTTTTCAGCAGCATTTTGCCGGCGGGGGTGAATCGAATCGGCGAGCTTTTGCGCTCGAACAGCTTCAAACCGAGACTGTGCTCCAGTTGTTTGATTTGATGCGACAGCGCCGATTGCGTCATGCACAAGGTCTGCGCGGCCAGGCTGACGCTGTTGTGTTGTTGCAGCGCCAGCAGGGTCTTAAGGTGGCGAACGTCAATCATTATTAATAATTCTCATATATTTCTGAATATTATTCGTTTGTTTTCATGTTTTGAGGATTCTATCATTGTTTTCGTACAAATAGAAATCAAAGGGCACCTCGAACAACCCGCAGAATCTCACTGGGGTTGTTCGAGGTGCCCCAATTCAAAGGAAACAATCATGACACTCCATAATTTAGGCTACCCGCGCATTGGCGATAAACGGGAATTGAAATTCGCATTGGAAACTTACTGGAAAGGCGAGCAAAGCGAGGCCGAATTGGCCGCCGTGGCAAAAGACATTCGCCGTCGAAACTGGCAAACCCAGTTGGACGCAGGTGTGGACTTGTTGCCCGCCAACGATTTCGCTTATTACGACCAGTTCCTGAACATGAGCACCTTGCTGGGCGTGATTCCAAAACGCTTCCGTCAAGAACACTATGATTTGGAGGTGGCGTTTCGCATGGCGCGTGGCCGCGCACCGTCCGATGACGCGGCGGCGTGTTGCGCCGGGCATGCCGGTCATGAACATTCGGAACAAACATCTAAAGCGGATTACGCCGGGGCGATGAAAAAATGGTTCGACACCAATTACCATTACATTGTGCCGGAACTGGAAGACGATACCGCCTTTGCCTTGACCGACACGCGTTTGTTTGACGAAGTGGCGGAAGCCGTTGAAGTGGCAGGCCTGGCGAAAAACGTCAAACCGGTGTTGGTTGGACCGATCACCTATTTGTATCTGGCCGAAAACAAAGGCACGGCGATTCCGAAGCTGAGCCGCTTGCCGGAATTGCTGGCGGTGTATAGCGAAATCTTGCAACGCCTGGCCGACCAAGGCATTGAATGGGTGCAAATCGACGAGCCGATTCTGGTGCTGGAACTGGCCGACGAATGGCAACAGGCGTTCCAACAAGCCTATGACGCTTTGAGTCAGTCGTCGAAACAGCCGTCGAGTCAAGCGCCGCTTAAATTGCTGTTGGCGACCTACTTTGAAACGCTGGGCGATAACCTCTCGCTGGCGTGCGACTTGCCGGTGGCCGGATTGCATTACGACGGCTTACGCGGCGCGAAACAGTTAAACGACGTCGTCGCGCAATACCCAGCCGATAAAGTGCTGTCCATCGGTTTGGTGGACGGGCGCAATATCTGGAAAACCGATGTCACCGACGCGATTGCCCAACTTCAGGACGCCAAAGCCAAATTCGGCGATAACCTGTGGGTGGCGCCAAGCTGTTCGTTATTGCACGTGCCGGTCAATCTGGAGGTGGAAGAAAAACTTAATTCGGAACTGAAAAACTACCTCGCCTTCGCCAAACAAAAACTGGCGGAAATCAAACTGCTGGCGGACGCCTTAAACGGTCAGGTCGGTGAAAAAGCGTTGGCCGCGAACGCTCAAGCCATTGCCGATAAGCAACAGTCCAAACTGATTCACAATGCCGACGTGCAAGCGCGAATCGCTAAATTGGATCAGGTTGCCTTGGATCGCGCCGCGCCTTATGCCGAGCGTGCCGCCGTTCAGAAGCCCAAGTTCGATTTGCCATTGTTCCCGACCACGACCATCGGTTCCTTCCCGCAAACGCAGGCCATTCGCCAAACCCGTCTGAAATTCAAAAAAGGCGAGATGTCCGAAGCGCAATACATCGACGCCATGCAGGCGGAAATCCGCGATGTGTGTGAACGTCAGGAACGCATCGGCATCGACGTTTTCGTGCACGGTGAGCCGGAACGTAATGACATGGTGGAATACTTCGGTGAACAGTTGGACGGTTTCGCCTTTACCCAATTCGGTTGGGTGCAATCTTATGGTTCGCGTTGCGTGAAACCGCCGATTATTTTCGGGGACGTTTCGCGCCCGAAACCGATGACGGTTTTCTGGTCGCAATACGCGCAAAGTCAAACCGACAAAACCATGAAAGGCATGCTCACCGGCGCAGTCACCGTGTTGCAATGGTCGTTCGTGCGTAACGATCAAACCCGCGAAGCCACCTGTAACCAGATTGCCTTAGCCTTGCGCGACGAAGTGTTGGATTTGGAAACCGCCGGCATCCACATGATTCAAATCGACGAAGCGGCGTTGCGTGAAGGTTTGCCGTTGAAAAAATCGGATTGGGTGGCTTATCTGCGTTGGGCGGTGAACAGTTTCCGCATGACCACTTCCGGCGTGCAGAACGACACCCAGATTCACACCCATATGTGTTATTCCGAGTTCAACGACATTATCGAAGCGGTGGCGAAAATGGATGCCGATGTCATCACCATCGAAACTTCCAAATCGCAGATGAAATTGCTGGATGCCTTTGTGGATTTCCAATACCCGAACGAAATCGGGCCGGGCGTGTACGACATTCATTCGCCGAACATTCCGACCGTGGAGCAAATGGTGGACTTGATTCAAAAGGCAGCGGAAAACATCCCGGCGGAACGCCTGTGGGTGAACCCGGACTGCGGTTTGAAAACAAGGGGCTGGCAAGAAACCGAACCGGCACTGACGAATATGGTCGAAGCCGCCAAGGTGTTAAGAAAACAGTTTGAAGCGCAGATGAAAAGTGCTTAATTGGCTTTTAATTAACCTTTCTTAAATCATATAAAAACCACCAGGCCTGGTGGTTTTTTATTAATGAATTATTTTTTTTTGTCATCATTTTGCTTTAGATCATACATAGCCATTTCTTCTCTTGTTAGACCTAGCCACGATGGTGGATTGTTAATGTAATAATCTGTCAAACTTTTAGTTAGGGGGTCTACCATATTTGAATAATCCGTTAAATGACCTACCATGTCTGCATAATCCGCTAAACCAAAATTTCCACTGTTTGTTGGTTTTTCTGTCTGGTTTTCGGACCTCTCTTTCGATAATCCAAAATTCCCATGGTTCTTTGGCTTTAACTTATTAAGTTCTTTACTCATGGAATTTAATTTGGATTTCATATTATCTGAAATATCTTTTTCGCTTTCCAATTCATTAATTAATGAATCTATCTTTTCAAGGTGTTTCTTATTTTCAACTCTAACTTTAGACAACTCTTGTTCATAAGTTTTAATATTGTTTGTTAACTCATTGACAAAAGACCCCATCTCATCAGCACTACCAGCCATACGATTGAAGACTTTTAAATAATAGCTTAATACCCTATTATCAGAAAATTTTGGATACCTTACCCGGTGATCAATTTCACTCCAGCCTTCTTCAAATAGTGTTCTAACTTGAATTTCAGAGACTACTTTCTCTTTAGTTGGCGAAGCTCCTACAATGTAATGAATTGACCGATAACCTACAGGGTGATCTTCAATTTCACAATTTTTATTTTCGTAAGGTTCTCTGTCATCTCCTTCGCGAATATAAGCAACGACAGGTTCGACAGTTTCCCATCTATTTCGTATGAAACCATCTATCGTTTCCCATTCATTTTTGAACAGGTGAAGAACCCTTATTCCCACTAAATCTGTAACTTTTTCTGTGTAGTTTTCTATAGAAAGGTCAGTATATTTTTCATTTTTTTCAACTCTTTTTCTGACCAGTTTAGCCATGAGATGATTTGTGTCTTTGATTCTCCATCTTACAGAATGGACTTCTGGACAGGATTGCAATGTTTTCGCAACAAATTCTGCAACGTCACTTAAGTTTGAAAAATTATTTTGATGGTGGGTTCCAATTTTTTTTAATTCCTCCCATTCAAAGTTTGAATTTTTCCACTCATCTTCCGTTAGATAACTTTCCTTTAAAAATGTTTGTAAATCTTGCTCCAATGGCCTTCCCTCCATATCTTTTAAGTTTTATTTAACCTCATATCCTATTGTTGATCGACAGAAATTTTATGATAAGTATAGCCAAATATTTTGTAATTTATTGTTTTAATTAGATTTTTATGGGGTAATGATCTTCCGATATTTCTGCGGCGTGATTCGGGCAATCTGTTTGAATTCCCGTGTCATGTGGGCTTGGTCGGCGAAGCCGTGCATTAGGGCGAGTTCGGCCAGGTCGATGTCGGGGTTTTGTTTTAAGGTTTTCTGGGTGCTTTGAATGCGTTTGATGCGCTGGAATTGTTTGGGTGTCATGCCGAGCAGTTGGCGGAATTGCCGTTCGATTTGGCGTTGCCCGATGGGCAAGTCGGCCGGGTTTTCGGATTGGCGCATCCAGTTCAATACCGGCCGCCAGGCCGGGGCGATTTTGTCGGAAAAGGGCAGGTCTTTGTCGAGCCATTGATACAGGCGGATAAGCCGGGAGAAATGGCTGGGCGAGTCGGTCATGCGGCGGGTGAGTTGGTGTAAATTGGCGGGCAGTTCCGAGTCTTGCAGGGCGAAAGGTTGTTCGTAATGTTCGTTGAAGACGCCGAAACTGATGCCGGGGTGAAAACGGATGCCGCTCAATTGCGTACCCGGCGGCCAGGTCATGGAGTGGGCGTGTTTTTCGACGGGCAGTAAGATGACTTTTTCCGAGTAGAAGTGGTCGTCCAGATACACCGCTTCGGTGAGGTTGAACAAAATGCCGCTGCAGGCGTCCACCTGCAACCATTTTGTCAGGTCGGAACGGTTGGTTTTGGAAATCGTCAGCGACCAGATGGCTTGCACATAAGGCGACAGCTTTCCCTGCGGTTTGAATAACCGCAGGGAAAAGGTGCCGTCCTGCAAACGATGAAGGTTATTTTCGCGGTTGATAGCGTCCCACCTCAGGTTTGAAGACTTTCACAATGCGATTCCAACTGTTGATGGCGTTGATCGCTAGGGTCAAATCTACCAGACTTTGCGGACCAAAACCATCCAAGGCGTGTTGGTAGGTTTCCTCATCAATCGTCTGGCCCGAGGTGACTCGTTCCGCCCAGCCCAAAGCGACGCATTCGGCGTCGGAATACATCGGCATATCCCGCCAGGCACTGAGACCGTAAATGCGTTCTGCGGTTTCGCCCATCGACAGGGCATCTTTGCTGTGCATGTCGATGCAAAACGCGCATTGGTTGATTTGCGAGACGCGCAGTTTGACCAATTCCCAAGTGGAGACGGGCACGGTGTCGCTGTGTTGGAATTGGTGGCGCAGGTAAGCTTCCTGCTGGTGCAGGATTTTAATCGCTTCCGGTGAAATGGCGGCGTAATCGATTCGTTTTGTCATGTTGACCTCCTGTGGTTGTGTCAGGAGTCATGTTAGAAAAGGGCGCGGCAAAAGGATTGAAGAAAATCGACATCCCGACGGTTTTGTTTATTTTGAATCGATTTGATGGTGCGTTATTGGACTGGTTATTGAGTTGGTCATTGAGCGGGAAAGACAGGTAAATTCGGTCTCACAAAAGCGGCGCTGGCTGGCACCGCCGCTTCATAAGGCGTTATTCGCCATTCTCTGACTTGGAGGCCCCTTCGTCCAACTCCGGGTGCTTTTTCATGACTTTTTTGAGTTCTTGCTGATAGGCCTTGAGGGATTGGGATAAGGCCGGGTTTTCTTTGGCATAGCTTTGCATGGACGCGGTGTACGGGTCTTTGTCTGACCCTTTGGCGGCCATGGCGCCGGTGCTGATAAACGCGGTTCCGGCCAGAGAGGCCAGCATCAGTGTGATGGATTTTTTCATCGTAAACTCCTTGTTATTTAGGTTCCTTAGGGAGAAATAAATCGGAGGATAAATGCATCAGGTGATCCCGATCGAATGTTTAGAGTATGGAAACAGGTTGCGAGTTTCAAGGGCAAGACGCCATTTCAAACGTTTTGTCAGGCTTTGCGACGTTTGAAGGGCTGGTTAGAAGGATTTGATTTGGATGTCGTGCTGGCTCTCGGGCCCCCAGAGCGCGGCGACTTGCTTTTGGAACAGCGGTAAGTCGCTGTTGCTCCAGAATTCGGCGGAAGCCGCTTGTGTGGTTGGCTCAGCCGGTTGGGCGAGCAGGTTTTCGGCTTCTAGACGGCTAGCGGCTTTGATTTACCGAACGTTTATTCATGCGAATGCTTTGTCGCCTGAGCTTTCAGAAAGTATTTTTAACGGCATCCGAAGGCATTTGACTCGAGCAGATAGCATTGACGTTAATATGAATCAATTACACTGATTTCAGCCAGGCCTGGCGATAAAGCTGTAAACACTAGGGTCAGGTCTGGCCTTTTGTTTCTGGAAACTCACTGGTTTTAATGAGCGTCAGCCGACAAGATAAACCGAGTCTTAACATCGATTTACCCATCGATTTCTAATTGTTTATGTAAGTGGTCGGGCCGTCCCATTGATCTTCAGGCCTGGTCAAAAACGCATCGTCCAACGTTCGGGTGCCATTCATCCAGCCATAGTAAAAATCTTCCAGGTTTTGACGATTTTGTCGATCGATTTCGGCAAAATTAGCGAGCGTCTGCTCTCTGGAAATGCCGATTTTTTCATTGCCGCGTATAATATCTTCACGAGTCAGGATGTTATAGCGGTCAGAAATATCCGGTTTTTCGAAACCCTCCGGCACCGCGATTTCTTCGTTATGAATGGCTAAATGTGCCAGCTGCATATTCATGGCCACGCCTTCCACTTTCCAACGTGTTTCCAAATCATGGTCGCTTTGAACCATTTCTTTATCGCCAAAGCTAGATGCGCCGGAAATATAAGCTTCAATATCCCGCCGCTCTGAAGGCGATTGAGCGTTTTTTAACCGTTCATGTAATTGGTCAACATAGGCTTGAGTTTCTGGCAACAGCTTTTCATAGGGTTTCTCGCCTTCCAATTTTAAATAACGCG
Organism: Hydrogenovibrio thermophilus; assembly: GCF_004028275.1. Classification (NCBI taxonomy): domain Bacteria; kingdom Pseudomonadati; phylum Pseudomonadota; class Gammaproteobacteria; order Thiotrichales; family Piscirickettsiaceae; genus Hydrogenovibrio; species Hydrogenovibrio thermophilus. The sequence goes on along the minus strand of NZ_CP035033.1, from coordinate 2,588,242 downwards.
GACTGGTGTTCAGCCAATCGTTATAAAATTCCATCGGGTCGGTTTTTAAAGCATATTTCTCTTGGCGTTGCGCCTGTATGGCTTCCGGCGAGAGTTGAACGGAATCGTTCGGGTTCGTCTGAGCAACCGAGTTGTCTGAATAAGTGGCAATGTCTTTTGAAGCAGTAGCGGTTACCGAGGTCGTCGGCACCACCGAGTTGAATGAAGAAACGGTCATAAAAATATTCTCCGCAGTGTCGTGTTATTAGTAAGTAATATTGTGTAATTTGAAAAGCAAATACTAGACCACTTTTATTCGAAACCACGAAATCGATGGGTGTTATTTTGGATTTTTGAAAGCAGGACTTGATGCGCTCACTGCAGGGCTAAAATCCTTTAACGCTGGCGTTTTCGCCCCAGAGGTGGGCGATTTGTTTTTGGAAGGTGTTTAGGTTGCTGTTGGTGTAGAAGGTGATGGGATTGGCGGGGCGCGTGGTGCTTGGGTTGAGGCGTCCAGCGGTTTGCAAGCGGCGGGCGACTTCTTTAGCTACGGCGGTTTCGGTGCTGATGACGGAAACGCCCAGGCCTGCCACTTGTTCGATAATGGGCGCAAGGTGGGCGAAGTGGGTGCAGCCGAGGATAATGGTGTCTGCGCCTTTTTCAAGCAAGGGATGCACATAATCTTCCACGGCTTGCACGGCGTCCTGACCGCTGAGTTGCAAGGATTCCACCAGCCGTACGAGTTTCGGGCAGGGTTGGATTTCCATTTGCACGTTTCCGGCGACGCGCTTTGCCAATTGGTTGAAGGCATCGCTGGTGAGGGTTTTTTCCGTGGCGAGCACGCCGATGACGCCGGTTTGGGTGTGAATGGCGGCGGGCTTGACGCCGGGTTCCACGCCGATAAACGGCAGGGCATGGCGCTCGCGCAGGGTTTTGATGCTGACCATGGTGGCGGTGTTGCAGGCCACGACAATGGCTTTGGCGTTTTGCGCCAGCAGAAAATCGGTTACGGCCAGCGAGCGTTGCAGAATATAGTCTTCGGTTTTTTCGCCGTAAGGGGTGTGCAAGGTGTCGGCGACATAGACGATGTTTTCGTTGGGGAGCAGTGCGCGGATTTGACGGGCAATGGGCAGGCCGCCGATGCCGGAATCGAATACGCCGATGGGTCTGGATGTTGTCATATCGTTTTTCGGGTTCAGAAACGTCTTGCCGACTGTGTGGCCGGTTGTGCGAAGCCTTATTGTAATCCATTCCCGCGAGATTGCACTCGGCAATTGTGCGGGCGAATCCTAATTTTTGCGTAAAGATGCTAGAATGGGGACGCAAATTTTCAAATAGACGTCCGTGTACGCTGGTACGCTCGGGCGATTCAAAACTGTTTTAAAGCCGTTCATAGGCTGGGCTGTTTCGGCCTGTCTTCCGGGTGTTCGTCAAGCGGGTGCCTGTCTGGTGTGTTTTCCATTGTCGCGGTCAGCGCGGTGAGTTTATGGCGCCTTTGAATCCGGCAAACAGCAAAAAGGACAATGGGATGAAGTGGGCAAGTTTTAAGCGTTTCGGCTCGCCGTGGTTTTACGGTTACGGTTTTCAGGGCATCGTGGTATTGGGGATTGTGCCGATTCTGATGCCGTTGATTGTGTCGGAACACGCAGGCGCGTCCACAGCCGGGCTGGTGGTGGCGAGCTTTTACGTGGGGCAATTGCTCGGGCCTTTGGTAGGGATGTTGAGCGACCGCTTTGCCTTGCACAAGCCGTTGTATTTGTCCGGGTTTGTGTTGCTGGGCGGGGCGCTGGTGTTTTTCCCGTATGTGCAGGCCACGAGCTTTTGGTTGATTCTGGCCTTTTTGCAAGGCTTCGGGTCGGTGGCGTCGAACACGGTAGCGGGGATTTTCATTGTCGAGCGTTATGAAAAGTCGGAATGGGACGAGCGCATCGGCGTGATGCAAACACTGTACGGTGTCGGGCAGGCGATTGGTTTGGCTGCGGCGGCGGTGTTGTTCCCGGAACCGGCGGTGGCGTATCTGCTGGCGGCGGCCTTGATGATTCCTGGCATGTTGGTGGGGTATGCGTCGATTCCGTCGATGCGTAAACAGGAAGCTCATCCTAAATTGCGCGGTGAATTCGAGCATAAACGCCATTTGCCGTTTCGTTCGCCGATGGTGTTGTTGAGCAAACTGGAGTTGTCGTTTCATCAGGCGATTTTGAAAATCCCGGCGTTGTTGACGTCGCGTTTCGGCTTGTTCATTGTCGGTTGGTTTTTCATTATGCTCGGTAATTGGTTGCTGTATAACCTGTATCCGCTGTTGATGCGCTCGGTGTTCGACATGGATGCGGATGTGTCGTCGGTTTACAATGCTTTGGGGGCGATTATCGGCATTTTCCTGTATGCGCCGGCGGGGATGCTGGGTGAGAAAATCGGCGACGGAAAAGTGGTGTTGGCGGGCATTCTCGCCAGTTTGTTAGCGGTCGGATTGATGGCGTTTTTCGCCTATTTCAATTTCCACGGCTTGGCGTTTTTCATCGGCGGTTTGGCGTTTGTATTGATTCCGGCGTCCTGGTCGCCGTTGATTGTGGGCGGCACTTCCTGGAGTGCGGAACTCAGCTCCTTGTCGCAAGGCGAGGCGTTGGGGATTTTCAATTCCACCACCGCGTTGGCGTGTGTGATTTCCGCGCTGGGGGCGGGTTACATTGCCGAGTTCGTGGGCTACAAAGCTATTCTGCTGGTGTCGCTGGCGTTTACGGTATTGTCGCTGTTTGTGATTCTGCGCGTCATGGCGACGGACGCGGCACCGACGGAAACGGAAGAATCCGTCACCAAAGCGCCTTAACCGATTCAAAACCCGAAACGTCAAGAATCCCGAAATGCCCAGGCCTGGTGGTTTTCGGGAAATAAATCTGCCACGTCGGGGAGTAAAAACCTTATACTCTAAGCTTCGCATTTAACTCCCAAGCCAATCCGAACGATGAACGACGATCTTTACCAGACATTATTGGAATCCACCAAGGCGATTCCGTGGCAGATTGACTGGCCAACCCTGACGTTTTCCTATATCGGCCCGCAAATTGAAACCCTGCTGGGCTGGCCCCAGAACAGTTGGAAGTCGATTGACGACTGGGTGGAACGCATGCATCCGGACGACCGTGAGCGTGTGGTGAATTTCTGCGTGTCGCAATCCAAAAGCGGCATCGACCATGAAGCCGATTATCGCGCGCTGACCAAGAGTGGTGATTACATTTGGATTCGGGACGTGGTGCATGTGGTGCGCAAGGACGACGGCGAGGTGGAATCCCTGGTGGGTTTTATGTTCGACATTACCGAACGCAAGCAAAACGAAGAAGCCTTGAAAGAGTTGAACCGCGAATTGGAACGGATGTCGTTTCTGGACGGGCTGACCCATGTGCCGAACCGCCGCCGCTTCGACCGAAAGCTGGATGACGCCTGGGCGGAAGCCGGTCGTACGAAAACGCCGGTGTCGATGATTCTGTTGGATATTGATGCTTTCAAAGCTTATAACGACCATTACGGTCATTACAAAGGCGATGAGTGCCTGATTCAAGTGGCGAAGGCTTTGTCGGACGTGGTGGAGTCGCCGGGCTTGCTGGCGCGTTACGGCGGCGAGGAGTTTGCCTTGTTGTTGCCTGGGACGGATGCCGTTCAGGCGAAAACTCTGGCGGAACGCTGCGCCGATGCGATTCAGGCTTTGGCCATTCCCCATGTGGCGTCGCAAACCGCGCCGGTGGTGACGGTCAGTCAGGGGGTGGCGACGGTGACACCGGACGCGACCCTGGCGTCCTATTCCTTAATCGAAGCCGCTGACCAGTTTTTGTATGCGGCGAAAAAGGGTGGCCGAAACCGCATTGAATCGGCTCCGGCCGACTGACGCTTAACCGTCCGCCTCCAAATCTTTTCAAGTATCAAATATCACCAGGCCTGGTGATATTTGCATGATGCCCGTTCAGTGTCCGGCTGACGAGGGTTGGAAATTTATACACTTACTATCTGTATGATTTTGTACTAGAATGTGCGTACCTCTTCCAACCAGCTTCAGGACGTCCTATGGAACTCGATGCCGCGATTTTGTCCCGTATGCAGTTCGCCTTTACGGTGAGCTTTCACATTCTTTTTCCTTCCATTACCATCGGTTTAGCCACTGCCATCGCCATTTGGGAAGGCCTGTGGCTGAAAACCCGCAACCCGGTGTATTTTCAATTGGCGAAATTTTGGATCAAGCCGTTTGCCGTGACCTTCGGCATGGGCGTGGTCAGCGGCATTGTTTTATCGTTTGAATTCGGCACCAATTTTTCCGGTTTTTCCGAGAAGGTCGGCCCGGTGCTGGGGCCGCTGCTGGCGTATGAAGTGCTGACGGCGTTTTTCCTCGAAGCCGGGTTTCTCGGCGTGATGTTGTTCGGCTGGCAGCGTGTCAGCGAGCGATTGCACTTTTTCGCCACGGTCATCGTCATGCTGGGCACTTGGTTGTCGGCGTTTTGGATTTTATCGGCCAACTCCTGGATGCAGACCCCGGCGGGTTATGAGTTGGTGGACGGACGTTTTCAGGCGAGTGATTGGTGGGAAGTGGTGTTCAATCCATCCATGCCGCACCGTGTGGCGCATATGCTGCTGGCGGCGATGCTGACGGCGTCGTTCATTATCATTGCGGTGAGTGCTTGGCATGTGTTGCGCGATAAAACAGCGCTTTGGGCGAAGAAAAGTTTGTCGATGGCGTTGTGGGGCACGCTGGTCTTAGTGCCGTTGCAGATTTTTGTTGGCGACGGCCACGGCTTGAACGTTAAGGAATATCAGCCGGTGAAGTTAGCGGCGATTGAAGGGATTTGGCCGGAACACGAGCAGCCTTTGCCGTTGGTATTGTTTGCCTGGCCGAATATGGAAGAAGAACGCAACGATTACGAAGTAGCGGTTCCGCATTTGGGCTCGCTGATTTTGACGCACAGCTTGGATGGCGGTGCGCAGGGCTTAAAGTCGGTGCCGCCGGAAGATCGCCCTTATGTACCGATCGTGTTTTTCTCGTTTCGAGTGATGGTCGGCATCGGTTTCTTGATGTTGTTTGTGAGCCTGTGGGCCTTGTGGTTACGCCGCAAGAACCGTTTGTATGAAAACAAACCGTTTTTGACGGTGGCGCGCTGGATGTGGCCGGTGGGTTCCATAGCGACCTTGGCGGGCTGGTATGTGACCGAAACCGGCCGACAACCCTGGTTGGTGGAAGGGCTGGTGCGCACCATGGAGGTGGCGTCGCCGTTACCGGCGGAAAAGGTGTTGTGGTCTTTGAGCACGTTTGTGGTGTTGTACGGCAGTTTGTTGCTGGCTTATTTGTATTTCATGCGCAAATTGTTGCGCAAAGGTGCGCCGTCGCTTGAAGCGCTGGAGTCGCAGTTAAATGCGCCGGATTTGCCCGGATATGCCAAGGCGCTGGTGAAGCAGGTGGCCGACAAACCCACCGAAGGAGGAGCGCGATAATGGAACAGGAATTGGCGTTATTTTATTTTTTGGTGCTGGGCTTCGGCGTATTGATGTACGTGATTTTGGATGGTTTCGATTTGGGGTTGGGCGTGCTTTACCCTTGGCTCGACGATGACAGTGAGCGTGATACGGTGATGCGTTCCATTTCGCACGTATGGGACGGTAATGAAACCTGGTTGGTGTTTGGCGGTGTGGTGCTTTTTGCGGCCTTTCCGACGGCTTATGCGCACCTGTTGTCTTCTTTGTATGTGCCATTGGTGTTGATGCTGTTTGGGTTGATTCTGCGAGGCGTGGCGTTTGAATACCGTTTTAAGTCGGTGCGTTCCAGACGCCTTTGGGATGCCGCCTTCTTCGGTGGTTCCACCTTGGCGGCGATGTGTCAGGGCATGGTGCTGGGCGCGGTGGTGCAAGGCGGTGACATGGTTGGTGAGATGTTTGTCTTGCATTGGTTTACGCCGTTTACCATCTTTACCGGTTTGTCCGTGGTGGCGGGGTATGCTTTGCTGGGAAGCTGTTATCTGGTGTTGAAAACCCGTGGGGATTTGCTGATGCGAGCGGCGCGATTGGGGCGTCGTTTGGTGGTGGTGATGATGGTGAGTTTGGTCATTGTCAGTTTGTGGATGCTGTACAGCAATGAGTGGGTACGCACCCGCTGGCTGGAAGGGTTGAATGCCTTGTATCTGTTGCCGATGCCGGTCTTGAGTGCGGTGTTCGGTTTTTGGTTGTATCGCGCTTTGGATGGCAATGAGTGCGGTGCACGGCCTTTCTGGCTGGCGGTGGGCTTATTCGTGATGGGGTTTGTCGGTTTGGTGGCCGGGCTTTTTCCATTCCTGCTACCGCATCAGATGACCTTGTGGGAATTGCATGCACCGGAAAGCAGTTTGTGGTTCACCCTGCCGGGCGTCTTGATTTTCTTACCGTTGGTGTTAGCCTATACGCTTTGGGGCTATCGCATCTTCGCGGGTAAGGTGGAAGATTTTGAAGAAGGCTACTGAGGCCAAGTCGAAATCGTCCTGGCGCTGGTTTGTTGGTTTGTACCTTGCCGGCGTGCTGGTGTTGCTATTGGTGACGCTGTTGCTGAAATGGGCTTTCGGTTTTTTGGTTGATTAAGTTTTATCGACGTGATCCTAAAATGGCCAGGCCTGGGCGTTTTCTCTATTTGTTGTCGGCTTGGGTTTACGCCATCTGACTGATGGTTTTGCGGAAGCGCATTAATGAAAATATGAACAGCGCGTTGCCGATGCAGAACAAGGCCAGAAACTGTGGCCAGACCACGTCGAATCCGGCGGCGCGGTACAAGATGGCCTGACTCAACTCCACAAAATGTGTGGTCGGAGCCATCAGCATGATGTTTTGAATGATTTCCGGCATGCTTTCACGCGGTGTCGTCCCGCCCGACAGGATTTGCAACGGCAAAAGAACCAATACGATCAGCATGCCAAATTGCGGCATGCTGCGGGCAATGGTGGCCAGAAAAATGCCCATGGAGGTCGTCGCGAACAGGTGCAGTAAAGCGCCCACTAGAAACAGTAAGGTCGACCCTTCTATGGGGACGTCCAATGCGCCACGCACCACCAGATTCAGGGATAAAAACGTCGATACGATCACCACCAGAGACATGGACCAGATTTTGGCGATCATGATTTCCGCCGGGGTGACGGGCATGACCAGCAAGTGTTCAATCGTGCCGTGTTCCCGTTCTCGAATCAAGGCCGCGCCGGTTAGCATAATCGACAGCATGGTGACGTTATTGATGATTTCCATAATGGCACCGAACCAGGAACCTTCGAGGTTGGGGTTGAAGCGCATTCGATTGACGATGGCGACTTGGCCGGCTTCATTGGTGCGATAGCCTTGTAAAAATTCCGAGACTTCCTGATTGATGATCTGTTGAATGTAATTGTTGCCGCTGAAAGATTGACTCATGCGGGTGGCGTCGATGTTCAACTGAATTTCGGTTTTTTTACCGGCGAGGATATCACGTTGGAAATTGGGTGGAATATTGATAACAAAGGTATAATGCCCGGAATCCAGCGCTCGGTCGATCTGGTTGATGGAGAGCTTGGCCGGTGTTTCGAATTTGGGCGGAAAAAACGCCGACACGATGCGTTGCGACAGTCGGGAATCGTCTTCGTCTACGACGGCGATGGGCGCCATATGCAGGGTGTCGGGTTTGGCCGTGGCCGAGCTGTAAATGGCGAAAGTGAAGATGTACAGAATCAGTATCATCATGCCGGGGTCCCGATACAGGCTCCACAGTTCTTTGACGCCGAGACGGATAATGTTTTTAAGCGCTTGCATGGTTCAACGCTCCTGCTTTTTCAGTAGGACGATCGCCAAGGTCAGAATGACCGGAATGGCAATCATAATCGGCCAGAAAGACTGGTGTAAGTCGGGAAACCCGAGTGCCTTACTGAACGCGCCACGGCTGATTTCAAACATGTAGGTGGCCGGGTAGGTTTCACCGACGATTCGTCCGGCCCCTTCCATTGAATCCACCGGATTCAACAGTCCGGAAAATTGCACCGCCGGAATCATGGTGCCGATCATGGTCAGTACCATTGCGGCAATCTGGCTTTTGGTGAACGTCGAGGCGAACAGGCCGATTCCGGTGGCGACGATGTTGAATAAAACACCCGCCAATAATAACGCCAACACGCTCCCGGTAATGGGAACCTGAAAAGCGGTGACCGACAAAATCAATAATAAAATGAAATTGACTGTGGCTAAGACAATGTAGGGCAGTTGTTTGCCCAGCAGAAATTCGGTCCGAGTCACGGGAGTGACATAAAGATTGATGATGGACCCCAGTTCTTTTTCACGCACTATGGATAAGGCGGTGAGCATGGCTGGGAACATCAACATTAACAATGGAATGACGGCGGGAATCATGGCCGGCAGACTTTCCACATCGGGGTTATAACGGTAACGGGTCTCAATGGTGAAATTGCCCGCCTCGCGTTGACCTAAGTTCACCCTGGCCTGGTACGCCATCCAGTTTTGGTGCATGCCCTGCACATAACCGTTAATGGTTTCGGCGCGAGTGGGCATGGAGCCGTCTATCCAGGCCGCAATTTCAACATCACGACCGTGTTTGATGTTTCGTGCGAACCCGGGCGGAATTTCAATGGCGAGGGAGATTTCCCCTTTTCGCAAGCGTTTTTCCAAATCCTGGTAATCGCGGATAGGGGGCTTCTCGGTAAAATAGCGTGAACCGGACAGGTTGAGGGCGTAATTTTGGCTCAGTGTCGTTTGATCCCGATCCAGAATGGCATAATTCAAATCTTCGACGTCAAACGAAATCCCAAGGCCGAGTACCGTCATCAAGATGATGGAACCGAGCAGTGCCAGCGTCAGCCGAATCGGGTCACGCGTGAGTTCCAAGGATTCGCGCCAGGAATAGCTGAAAGTTCTCTTTAAACTGAATCCCTGGGGTTTTCGTGTGGTGGCGCCCGTGGAAAATGTTTCTTGTAGTGTTTGTTCCGGCGAGTCTGAGTTTGATGGGTCGGACTCTTTCAAGTACTGGATAAAGGCCTGCTCCAGTGAGTCGGCTTGCTTGGATTGCACGATGTTTGCCGGGGTGTCGCTGATGAGGACATTGCCGGCATGCATGAGCGAAATGCGGTCACATCGTTCGGCTTCATTCATAAAATGGGTGGAAATGAAAATGGTCACTTTATCGTTGCGAGCCAGTTCAATCATCAGGCGCCAGAAGTTATCACGCGCAATGGGGTCGACGCCGGAAGTTGGTTCGTCAAGAATCAGCAACTCGGGTTTATGCACCATGGCCACGGCCAGGGAAAGGCGTTGTTTGACGCCCAGCGGCAAACTGTTCGGCAAACTGTCGATCACGTGCTGCAAGTTGAAACGCTCGACCATTTCGTCGACGCGTGCCGGGATGTCCGCTTCCGGCACACCGAACAGTCTGGCGTGTAACACCAGGTTTTGGTGTACGGTCAGTTCGGTGTAGAGAGAAAAGGCTTGCGACATATAGCCGACCCGTTTCCGAGTGGTCATGTCGCCCGGATTGATTTTCTGGCCGAAGAGCAGGGCTTGTCCTTCGGAGGCGGTCAGTAAGCCGGTTAGCATTTTCATGGTCGTCGATTTGCCGCACCCGTTGGAGCCGAGAAAACCGAAAATCTCGCCTTTCAAAATACGGAAATTCACATGATTGACGGCCGTGAAGTCACCAAATCGCATGGTTAAATCAGTGGCCTCGATGGCGACATCGTTTTGGCTGTCCAAATGTAATGGTGGAATGTCGACCGCTTGGTGTTTTTTACGTTTGGCTTCGGGCTGTAACGCAATAAAAGCCGATTCGAGGTTATCCATTTGCGTTTTTGCCAGCAAGGCTTGAGGGCTATCGGTATCAAGGACCTTTCCGTCGTCCATCATCACCAGACAGTCAAAGCGTTGGGCTTCGTCCATGTAAGCCGTGGCGACGATGACGCTCATGTCCGGCTGTTTCTGACGGATTCGGTCAATCAGGTCCCAAAATTGCGACCGGGCCAGAGGGTCAACCCCGGTGGTGGGTTCATCCAGTATCAGCAATTTGGGGTCGTGAATCAGGGCGCAGCATAATCCCAGTTTCTGCTTCATACCACCGGATAGTTTTCCCACTGGGCGGTCAAGGAACGGATATAAGCCTGTGCTTTGGGTGAGGTCGTCGATGCGTTTACGCCGTTCGGCTTTGTTGTGCCCGAACAGGCGCCCAAAAAATTGCAGGTTCTCTTCCACGGATAAGGTGGCATAGAGGTTTTTGCCGAGTCCCTGCGGCATATAAGCAATTTGCGGACAGACCCGGTCGCGGTGACCGCCATCTTTCATGTCGCCGCCCAGCACATGGACATGGCCTTTTTGTATGATGCGCGCGCCGGAAATCAATGCCAGTAAGCTGGATTTCCCGACACCATCCGGCCCGATCAGCCCCACCATTTTGCCGGCCGGTATTTGCAGGGAAATATCGTCCAGCGCAACCGTTTCTTTATAAGCGAGAGAAACGTGTTCAAGCTCGACGATGTAGGATTCGGATGTGTGTCCCATGGTTTAATCGGGTAGCGCTACACGCAAGTTTTCCGGCCAGTCTTTGTCTGGGTCCATTTTGAGCCAAGCCAAGCCGGGCAAACCGGTTTTTACTTTGTCGATATGCGCCTGCAAAAGTTCTTCCGGAATCTGTGCTTTGACGCGGAACATGAGTTTTTGACGTTCCTTAGCCGTTTCGACCGTTTTGGGGGTGAACTGAGCCACACTGTCGACGAAGGAAATATGGGCTGGGATCACAAAACCGGGTGCGGCATCCAGAATGATGTGAACGTCCTGGCCGATGGCGAGTTTACCGGCATCGGTTTCCGGCACGAAAAAGGTCATATACACATCGCTTAAATCCACCAGATTCAGCAGTTTTCCGCCTGCGCCAAGGACTTCTCCGGGTTGGGCGATGCGGTATTGGATGCGGCCGTTTTTCGGTGATGTCAGTTGGCTGTCGTTGATGTCGGCGCGAATGCGTTCAATGGTGGCTTCCACGGCGACAACCTGAGATTTGGCGCCGGTGACTTGCGCTTCGGCGGCGGTAACGGCGGCTTGAGCGGCGGTCACTTGTGCCTGGGCCGCAATGACGGCGGCTTTGGCGCTGCGAACCTGCGCACGATTGTCATCCAGTTCCTGTATGGAGGAGGCATTTTCCTTAGACAGTACCTCGGAGCGGGCCAGGCGCCGTTTGGCGGCATCCAGTTCGGCTTCACGCTGCACCACCCCGGCATTCGCGGCGGCCACGTCGCTTTTGCGTACCGCCACTTGAGCTTCGGCACTTTTGACGGCATTTTGGGCTTGTTTGTATTGGGCTTCGGCTTCCGCCAGTTGGGCATTTAAGGTATCGGTCTGCATGATGGCAAGCAGTTGGCCTTTTTGGACAAAGTCGCCTTCATCGACCAGCACTTTTTCAATACGGCCGGGCAGTTTGGTGGCGATGTCGATTTCAACGGCTTCAATGCGGCCATTGCCACTGATTAAATAGCCGTTTTTATTGTTTTCATTCCATTGCTTCCAAAAATGCCAGCCCCCGAAACCAACAATGGCAGCCAGTATGATAAGGACGATGGCGCGTTTGAGGCGTTGGGCATTCATGTTGATTATTCTCCGGTTTTTTGGGGGGCAGGGGATTTTTGTTTCTGGGTCAGGCCGCCGCCAATGGCGGTGTAAAGTTCAACCTGACTGCTGGATAAAGCGCGCCGGGCGGTGACGAGCGTCTGTTCGGCACTGAGTCGGGCGCGTTCGGCATCCAGAACTTCCAAAAAAGGCGTCGCGCCGCTTTTGTAGCGAAGTTCGGCCAGATGGGCTCGGCGTTGTTGTATGGATAAGGTATCTTCCAACACCTTCAATTGTTTCTTTAACCATTTCTGATTCGACAATGAAACCGAGACTTCCTTGAAAGCGTTTTGAACGGTTTTTTCGTAGTTGGACACGGCCTCGTTTTGGCGTGCCTTGGATAAATCCAGATTGGACTGGTTTCGCCCGCCGTTAAAAATCGGCAGGTTGATACTGGGAGCAAAACTCCAGGCACCGCTGCCGGAGGCGAAAAGGCCGTCCAGTTCCGCACTGGCGGTGCCGGCATAGCCGGTCAGGGTAATGCTCGGGAAGAAGGCCGCTCTGGCCGCGCCGATATTAGCGGTGGCGGAACGCAGTGAATGCTCGGCGGCGAGAATGTCCGGCCGGTTGTTCAGCAGCTCGGAAGGCAGGCCTGGTGAAATCGGTTGAAATACCGCCTCTTCGCCGAAATAGCTGTCGACATGCTTCAGTTGCACCGGACTGCCGACCAGATAGGACAAGTCGTAGAGTTGGTTTTCTTTAAGTTGCTCCAATTCGATGGTCAGAGTTTGAGCTTGTTTGACTAGAGTTTCGACCTGTGTCAGGTCCAGTTCGGAGATGACACCCATTTCAAAGCGTCGCTTGAAAATACGGTAGGATTCTTCGCGGGAACTCAGGGTTTTTTGGGCCAGAACCAGGCGTTGATCCAACTCCCGATAATTCAGGTAGCCATTGGTCACCTGAGCAATTAAGGCGATTTTAAACGCTTGTTGCGAACTTTCCTGCGACAGGTAATCTTGTAATGCGGCTTCTTCCAAACTGCGGATTCGGCCCCAGAAATCGAGTTCCCAGATACTTAAATTGGCGCTGAGTTGATAACTCGACGAGGTGACTTCCCTGCCGGTATAGCTAAGGTCGGCGGGCGTATGGGTTCGGCTGCCTTGTGCGCCGACATTGATGTCGGGGAAAAGATCGGAGCGCTGAATGCCGTAAATGGCGCGTGAAGCTCGGACTCGGGCGGCCGCGATTCTCAAATCGCGGTTGTTGGCCAGCGCGTCATTGAGGATTTTTTGCAGTGCCGGGTCGCTGAAGTAGGTTTGCCAGTCCGGTGTGGCTTTATCTTCCGGCATGGTGGCATCCAGAGTCTTCGCCGCTTGTTCAGGGGCCGGAAATTTGGATGGAATGGGTGCTTCCGGGCGTTGATACTCGGGCGCCATGGAACAGCCCGCCAGTGACAGCAGTAGAAGACCAACCCCTAATGGCGAAAAGCGTAACAGGTGCTTTGTGATTGAATTCTGTTTAGGGGGTGAAAACATGCTGGTTCCGTCTTTTCTAACTCACTGGTTTGAGGCGAGTGTTACATATAAGCATCATGCCGTTATCATATACCGACTCATGAGTCGTTAACAAGGATTATTATTGCATTTTTAGGAAGGGAGCTCACTTTTCAAGTGACGGGGGCGTGCGCTGGTCAGCGTGATTTTGGTGTTGTGATATGATGTTGCGACAAAAAAAGTGTGGATGGGCGACCATGGATTCAAGCTGGTCGCTAGGCGTAGCCTTGATGAGAGTTATCAAAATCATCAAACCTTACTCTGTACCTTGTTGGAAAGTGGGCATTCATAGACTACGATTTTGACCAGGCCTGGTCGATTTCTTCATACCATTCGAATTCAAAGGAGAAGGCAATGGTACGACTTCCGAGTCAGTTATTCTTTTTCGATCGCGCTTTCCGCGCGTTTTTTCTGGGTGGCAGTCTGTTCACCGGCGTGGCGATGTTGATCTGGTTTTGGCAATATCCGGCTGCGATGACGACCTTCTCCGGTATTCCGTCGATGTATTGGCATGCGCATGAAATGGTGTTCGGTTATGCGTTGGCGACGGTGACAGGGTTCTTGCTGACGGCGGTGATGAACTGGTCGAAGGAGAATTCGGCTTCGGGTTGGCGTCTGGCTTGGGTGTTTGCCTGTTGGGCCTTGGCGCGAATCGGTTTTTTGCTGGATTGGCCGTTGATTTGGGTGGCGACGTCCGATTTGCTGTTTAACCTCGGGCTGCTGTGGCTGTTCATCGGCCCGGTGTTGCGCCAAAAATTGTGGCCGCAAATGGGGTTGGCGTCGAAGTTTGCCTTGTTGTTGGCGGCCAATGGGGTGTTTTACGCCGGGGCGTTTAACTGGCTCGATAACGGTGTGCACCTGGGGGTGATTTTCGGGCTCTTTCTGGTGCTGGCGATTAACTTGACGATGATGCGGCGTCTGATTCCGTTTTTCACCGAAAAGGCGTTGGGGTTGCCGGAAAGCGTGCAGTCGAAACGGTTGGATGCCTTGGCGCTGGTCGGTTTTTTGGCGTTGATGGTGGCGGCGGTGTTTTTCCCGCAGCATTGGGCGACCAGTTTGATTGCGCTTCCGTTGGCCGGCGTGCATTTTATCCGACTGAAGGCCTGGTACCATCCACGCATCTGGTCGGTGTTGCTGCTGTGGCCCTTGCACGTTTCCTATGCGTTTATGGTGACCGGCATGGCGCTCTACGGCTTGGTCGGTCTGGGTTGGGTCAGTGAATCGATTGCCTTGCATGCGCTGGCGGCCGGAGGCATTGGCTTGCTGTGTTCGTCCATTATGGCGCGCATTTCGTTGGGGCATACCAACCGGAATGTGTTTGAACCGCCGAAAAGTCTGGTTTGGGTGTTCGCCCTTTTGGCGGCCTCCGCCGTATTGCGGGTGGCGTTTCCGCTCCTGTTGCCGGAGTACACTGTCTGGTGGGTTCAGGCCAGCCAGTTGGGTTGGAGCCTGGCCTTTTTATGGCTGACGGTATTGTACCTGCCAATTCTGGCACGCCCCAGCCGGAAACCGAACAGCGGTATTCTGCTGTAATCTCTGTCGTTTGGGCCAGGCCGATACTTCGTCCAAATTAAGGCGCCATTAAGGGTCGCATTTCTTTAAGTTGTTGCATTATCTGAGCTTATCCAGCATCAAGATTCCGGCATCATTGAAGAATGGTGATGAATGATTTTCCAGTCGCCATGACGAAACTCATACACGAAGGTGTAACGGGCGGGCACCACGCTTTTTTTACCGCCTTTAACCACTTCAAATTCGTAGACACCCGCATCCGTCAATTTGTTGCATCCTTGTTTTAAATTACGCGATAAAACGGTGCCATTCGGCTTGGATTGCAAAAAGTGTTGAAAGTAATCTTCAATTTCAGCCGGGTTGATACGAGGAACATTAGACACCGTCGGCAACAACACCGCATCGTCCCAATATAGATTGGCGACCGACTTGGCATTTTCGCTCAGCAGAGCTTGGTTCCAGCGCTGAAACAACTCCTTGGCTAATTTTTCCGAGGCCGGCGCACAATGGCAAGACTCGTTGGCATAGGCGGTGTCCACCGGCGCTTTTAGATTGCGTTGAGTCACCAAACTGGTTTTTTGTCTCGACTGAAAACCGCTGACACTGACTTTTTGTTGGCCATCCCACTCAATTCCCACCGTACCGCTGATTGGATAACGATCGTTCATAATAATTTCCTTTTCATTTAAAACGGCTTTACGAAAACCGTTAATTTGAGAGCTTTGTACGAGATGGATGCACGGATAAAAATGGCTAAAATTTCCCTGAATGTCGTTGAAAAACTGGCAAATAGCTCGCTATTCGCTGCGTTTTCCGCCTAATTCAGAAAAATTTTATCTCATTTTTCTATCGCGCCCCACTCATGCAAAGCTCTCAATTTAATTCTTTATCGTCTTCTTTAAATTTTTTGAAATAATGACGGAGAATGGAGCCGGTTGGACGGCAATCAATCTTCTTAAAAATCACATAATAAATCAGTGCATGAATCACCAGAGTAATGATCAAGCCTTCGAAAATGCCGACCTTAAAAACCAAAATGCCACACAGCGTGGCCAGCAGCAAAGCATAAGGACCATGCTTGGCAATGTGCAACAGGCCCAACACCATCTTGATGCCGACAAACGTCATGATAATCGCCAATGCAAAATATGGGAGATGGTCAAGATGGTGCACATTAAAAACAAAAAAAGTAATCAGTAATCCAATGACCAGCACCGATAATTTGGTGTAAGCGCCCGCCAAACGATTGGTAGAGGATTTTGCCAAACCGTCCAAATTGGTCATCCCGCCAAAGAAAGACGCCCCCATATTCGACACCCAAATCGCCAGCAGCGAATTATTGGAGTTACAGGGTCGTTTCAAAGGGTCAATTTTTTCAATAGCGGCGTTACTCATCACCTGCTCAATCACATCCACCACAGCCAACATCATCGCGAAGAAAAAGGCATAAAGCCACAGCCACACACTGTCAAAGTTGGGAACCGGAAAACCGATATTAAACTCAATGTCTTCGACCTTGAGCATTTTCACCTCCACAAAGAAGGCGGCCATAATGCCAAAGACAATCAGTGCAAAATAAGGCAATGCCGGTTTGGTGTCCTTAAATTTTTGAAATAGCCCCAAAAACAACAAAACACCGACTGCGGATAACGCAATCACTTGCATACGCGATTCCGTCCAGAAATCTTCGCTGGCGGCCACTCCGACCGGTAGCATCCATAAAAACGGCAGAAATTTCAGGGCAATTTTTAACCCAATTCCGGCCAATAAGCCTTCAACCAAGTAACCGGGAACGGCCATAAGCAAATATCGCTGCCAATTGAACTTCCAAATCAACGCCTGAAAAGTCGCCGTTAAAAAAATGATAAACGCCATGTTTTCGATGCCGAAGGTAGCAATGCCCAAGGCTAAAATCGGTGCTAAACCAGCGGCAATACCCGGCGCGCCGATAAAGTTTCCTGGGCGAAACCAGGCAAATAAAAAGCCAATGAAAGATGCAAATGCCACCGTCGCGAGGCCGACCTGAATCGGGTAATCCGACATTAAAGCGATACCGATGGACAAGGGAATCGCCATGGTTGCGGTAATCACGCCGGCTTGCAGATCTTGTAAAGCGTACTCCTTTCGAAAGGCCGCCGAACCTGTATCCGATATTTGGGCATTTTCTGTGTTTATGTTTTCCTGTGTCATTTGTTTTTTTAAACCTTTTGATTCTGAAAATGCTTAAAGGCATGTTGCATTTGATAGCTTGACTCTCTCAGTTGAAAAAGAGGGATAAGCTCACCACGTCGCCGGGCTGATCAGTTGAAAATTCAACTTGAACCTAATGGGGTATTTGAGTTATTTGCAATAGATGAAAACCACCAGGCCTGGTGGTTTTCATCTATTGCACCCAGCCAACTATGTACTTTTAGTTATGATGCGCTTGCCAAGTTTGCTTAATAAACCTTTCAACGCTGCCATTAGAGTCCCAACGGAAACAGAACAGCCATTCGTTGTCGATGAGCTGACGCACCACTTCGTTTTCCGCCACCACTTTGGCGATGGCATTGCGCGGCGCATCGATATAGACACTGAGGCGAAGCGGTTCGTGCATCCATTTGTTGCCGTCGTGCAGGGATTGCATCGGCAGTCCAATGCGTAAATCCCCGCCGTTGCCTTCAAACACCCCGATGCAGCCGTCCACCACATTGTGCAGGACTTTGTTACCACTGCCATAGGTGTGGTTGTCGCAGACCGACGCATAGTATTGCAGGTTGATCCAGTTGGTGACCACCATCGGGGCGGTCATGATTTGGGTCAGCAAGCTGGCGTCCGGGTCTTGCGACGCCTCGTAATCGTGCAGGAAGGCGCGACCTTGCAGGTTGATGCCACGAGTCCGCCAACGCGGTGCCACGATGAAGGCGGCGTTGTTCGACAGGCCCCATTCAGGCCGTACCTGTGACCAGTCCTTGGCGCGGTGCTTGATGGATTTGTGCAAGACCGGTTCTTTCAGGTGGTCCAAGCCAAGACGGATCGAACGTTCCTGACGGGCCATTTCGCCGGCGCGGGCCAACCAGTTGGAAACCGGTTCATTGCGAGCGATGTCTTCCCCGAAGCAAGTGAACTCGTCCGTGGTGGTGTTGTGCATGGCGGCGACGAAACGGGTGGCCGTTGGAATGGTGAGGCCTTTTGCCTGCAAGCCATCGCGAACGGTTGGGTCATTCAGTAAATAGGCCAGAACCCGAACGTTGATTTCGCCGGTTTGGCCGCCGCAAGCTCCGCAGTCCAGCCCGGAAGCGTGCGGGTTGTTGCAACTGCTGCTGCCGTGCCCGACCAACAGCACCGTCTCCGCCAAGGGTCCGGTCAGCCCCATGGCGTTGAGGATGCCGTAAGCCAAATCGACTTTTTGCGACAGACTGAGCGGGTCTTGGCCCTGTGTCAGTTCGAAGGCGTCGCTCACCGGAAGGTGGTTGACCGGATGGCTGTCATCTTCCGGGAAAAGACTGTTTCGCAACAGCTTAAAGGCATATATCAACCCGGTCGCTTCCACCATGGTAAAAGCGGACGGTGGGGCATTGCTCCATTCAATCCAACGGGCTTTCTTGTTGAGCTTTTCCCGAATCGACGCAGTTTTTTGCTGCGGCAGAATGGGCGCTACCTGAATGTTGGATTTCAACAGGCCTGGCAGTTGTGGCCGGATAATATCGGTTCCGGCCGGGCGGTATTCTATCGGTAACCCGAAGAAACCGGCGAAGCCAAGGGTTTCGATGCCGGCATCCTGCGCTTCCAGCGCACGTCGAATGATTTCCGAGCGCACGTCGATGCAGAAAGCGGCCTGTAAGGTCGGCGTTTTACCGGCGTCGGTCTGTTCGGCATGGGGCGAGTATTTCAGTTGTTGATGCAACGTCGATTGATAGGCGATTTCCGCGGCCCGTTGCCAAATCCAGGATTTTTCCTGCGAATTTTGATGATTCTGAATCAAGTCGTGCACGATGGTCATCTGGTGACGCCACATCACTTTCAATTCGTTGAAGACGACTTTGTCGGTTTGTTTTTGGTGACGCCAAAGGACCCATTCCCAAGCCATGCGGATGGCGAGCAAATCCATCATCAGGTCATTGTCATGTCCGCTTAAACGATCCTGCCAGCGCAGGTAGGCCACCCAGGAGGCCCAGCCGTTGATGTCCAACAATAAGGCGTGGCTGTATTCGGCGGTTTCACCTTCCGGCACTCGCAATCCAATCAGCGCTTCGGCCAGCAGGGCTTCGGCACTTTCCGGCAAGTCATTGAACAGTTCGGTCAGGCCGTCTTCCGCCATGAGAATTTCAATCCCTTTGTCTTGCCGGGTGGTTCTCAACCACTCAAGGTAAAGCCCTTGATAGGTGTTGGCGTAAGGGGCGGACTCGACATTTTGGGGGCGAAAAAAGTCCGCGCAGAACTGACTGATCTGGTGGGTAATCTCATCCCGCCAGGCCATTTTGTACTTGCGGTTGGGGCCGCTGTCGACGAAGTCACTGATGTTGTGCCAGTGGGTTTGGTCGTCTTCGTTGAGCAGGTAGCGCTCCATGGTTTCGACGCTGTAATCTTTGCCGAACTCGGCGATGGCCGTTTCCAAATGTTGCGGTTGCAGCGTTTCCATCCAGATTTCCTGGAAATAGGCTTTCGGCATGACACAGTTGGCCTGCGTCAGGGCGCTGAGGCGGGCAGAAACCTGACTGACGTGTTCGTCACGCATTTCCCACCAAGGGTTGACGGCAATCAGTTCGTCAAGCGGCCAGGTCGGCGCAATGCGGCTGCAGGCCGCTTGCAGGGAACGTCGTTGATTGTCTGGAAGACTCGGCCTCAGCGCCGTGGCTTGGTTGGTCATGTTATCAGCCATCATTGGAAAAACTCCTCTTTTGGAATCTGAAGTTTTTTGGGTTTCAACCGAACCGGTAAACGGGTCGGATAGATCCGCAAATTAAGACGCGTCACCCATTCGTCCAGATAAAACCCGGCATAAAAGGCGCGGCGCGCTTTGGTGACAAGCGGGTGGTCGGTGTGGTAACGCAGCAGGATGTAACCGGCCATAAACAGGATCATCAAAAAGCCGATCCAGGCATCCCCGACCCAGCCGACGCTGGTGGTCATCGATGGAATGACCAGGTAAGCCCCGGCTTTTTGCAGGCTGTAAGCCGCAATCAAAATCGCACCCAGCGTCATCATGCTGATGACCGAAGCGGTGTTGAGTCGTCCTCGGCGTTCGGCCATGAGCAGCGTCAGGGCAATGGCGAACAATAGCCATGGGCTGTAAGGGCCGTCCAAATCCAGTACGGCGACCAAGGCGGCGACCAGTGTCAGTGAGGCCAGTCCGGCCAGAATCCATTCGGTTCGGCTGGGCGGTACCGCTTGTGACAGGCGGCGTTTGAGACTGGATTCGACTTCGGAACCCGAATTTAGGAATGCATAGGCCTTGTAGCAGGAGTGGGCGACCAAGTGCAGTAGGGCCAGCTCGAATAACCCCAGGGCGCATTCGACCAGCATTAAGCCCATTTGCGACATGGTGGACCAAGCGAGACGCACCTTGACCGAGGCGCGGGTCATCATGACCAATGCGGCCAGCACGGTGGTGATGCCGCCGATAATGAGCAGAACCCATTGAGCGATGTCGGAAACCACGATCAAAGGCGCGAAGATAATCAATAGGAAGCCACCCAGGTTGATGATGCCGGCGTGCAACAGCGCGGAAACCGGCGTGGGGGCTTCGACCACTTGGATCAACCAGCCGTGCAACGGCAACTGGGCACACTTCACCAGTGCGGCCAATGCGACCATCAGGGCGGCGACCTGATCGAGATGGGTGATGCCGTTCAAGTCGATGGTACGATGGATGTCGGTGATGAACCAGGTGTTGTGCTCGTAATGCAAAATCAGGATGGCACTCAACAGACACAGTTCCGCCACTCGGGCAAAAATGTATTTTTTGTGGGCGGCCAGCACGGCCCGTTGGCGTTCCGGGTAGAAAATCAACAATTGGTGCAAGCTCAGGCTGATGGCGATCCAGGCGGTCATCATCAACAGCATGTGGTTACTGATGACCACCATCGCGACACTGCCCAATGTGATCATCAGCCAGCGCAGGTAGCGTTTTTCCTCGTCCTTATTCCCGGCCATGTAGGCGCTGGAATAGCGGATATTGATGAAGGCGATAAAGCTGATGAGGCCGAGCATGACGTAGGCGACCGGTGAATGCGTGATCCAGCTGTCGGTGTTTACGACCGGCGCCACATTGAAACGTTCCAGCAAGCCCAATACGATGACCAGGGCAAGCGCGGTCAAGCTGATGGCGGCGGCCGTGTTCCAGCGAGCGCGTTTTTCATTGAGCAGTGCGCCCAGAAAAAATCCGAGCGGGACGAGTATTAATAGCCAATTTCCGATCCAATGACCGTCCATAAGACACTCCTTTCACAAATACAGTTGAGGCAGATTACATGGCGATAATGTTAGGAGAGATGGGCGGGAAAGAAAAATTGGGAAATTAAATGCGACCTATAGACTGCATCGCATGTATGGACGCGTTAGCCCTGATTCCAACTGGGTTTGAGAAGGGTTCATTAAAAGGTGGAAAACGGCCAGGCCTGGTCGTTTTGGGGTAAAGAGCGTCGAGACCGGTTAGCCGGATGTGTCGTTCAGTGCTTTTCGAAGTGCGGTTTCGATACTCGGAAACCGTTGCAAACCGGCTTGGATGCTCGGGATGTCGAAGCTGTCGAGGGCTTCCAACAAGAAGGTCGCCATTTCGTCGAATTGCACGCATTGATATTGATGCCCCAGTTCGGCACATTGGTCGGCAAATTGTTTGATGTCGGCGATGCTGTTGGTTTTGAGGGCTTTTTGGTATTTGGGTTGCAGACTTTCCAACGCTTGCAGGAATGAGGTCGGGTCTTGTCGGATGATGTCGTTGACAATCGGGCGTAGCGAGGGGGTGTCATCGGACTCAAGCGGTTCGTAATCGTGTGGCAGAAAATGGCTTAGGGTTCGGAACAGGTCGGATTTCAAAACCGGTTTGCGCAGATAATCGTCGAAATGGGTGCGTTTGGCTTTTTCTTCCGTGTCTTCCATGACCGAGGCCGTTAAGGCGACAATCGGTAACGCCGGATATTGTTTTTTGATGGCCTGGGCGGCCTCGTAGCCATCCATGACGGGCATGCGGATGTCCATCAAAATCAGGTCGAAGTTTTGCGCCTGACAGCGTTCCAGTGCCACTTGACCGTTTTCGGCTTCGGTTGTTTGGATGTCGGTGTCGTCGAAGTTGTGTTTGATCAGTTCGCGGTTGTCTTCAATGTCATCCACCACCAGCACCGAAGCCGGTTGGAAGCGGATTCGGCCATGCCGGGTGTCGTGTTCGTGATGGTCGTCGGAATGATGGCGGATGGAGGCGATGTCGACACTCGGTAGGAGAATGCCGAAGGTGCTGCCCTTGCCCGGTTCGCTCTCGAGATTGATGTGCCCGCCCATCATGTCCACCAGTCGCTGAGTGATGGAAAGCCCCAAACCGGTGCCGCCGAATTTATGGGTGCTTTGGCCGTCTTGCTGTTCGAAGACGTTGAAGATGCGAGTTTGTTGTTCTGGTGGAATCCCGATGCCGGTGTCGGACACTTCGATGAGGATATCGAGTTTGCTGAGATGTTCCAGAACGTTCATGGATTTCACCGACAATTTGATGTGGCCGGTGTCGGTGAATTTGACCGCATTGCCGAGCAGATTAAACAGAATCTGACGTAAGCGAACCGCATCCAACAGCAGGGCATCGGGCAAACTCGGGTCAATGTCCACCAGGAAGTCCAGGCCTTTTTTCTGCATGTTTATGGTGAATATCTGGCCGATATCCTTGAAGAGGTCATGCGGATTGGTGGCTTGTTTTTGCAGCGTCATTTTGCCGGCTTCGATTTTCGACAGGTCGAGGATGTCGTTGATGAGCATAAGCAGAGTGTTGCCGGCGGATTGAATGGTGCGGATGAAATTTTTCAAACGGGGTTCCGAGACCTGTTCGTTCAGCAGCTCGGTAAAGCCGATGATGGCGTTCATCGGGGTGCGGATTTCATGACTCATATTGGCCAAGAATTCCGATTTGGCACGGTTGGCGGCTTCCGCCTGTTCCTTGGCTTCCTGCAATAGAAGTTCGTTGTGTCTGAGTTGGGCTTCGGCGGCTTTGCGGTGTTCGATTTCACGTGCGAGTTTGCGGTTCCAGTAAAGGAACATCAGGACAACGGCCAGGAAAATGCCGGCGATTTGAATGAGCAGGATGTAATCGAATTGCGGGGCGAATTCGATCTTCGTCCAGCGGTCGAGAATGGCCTGTTTCTGCTCCTGGGTGAGACTGTCCATTGCCAGGCTGAGCAGTTGATGCAGTTCCGGTTTGTCTTTCGAGACGAATAAGGTCATCTGCATGAAGAGGTCGGTTTTTCCGACGATGCTGAGCGTGTGGAGATTGTTCTGTTTGATGAGATAACTCGCTTTCGGCAGCGACATCAGCGCCGCGTCGTAACGGCCGATGGCAACTCCTTCCAAGGCATCCTGTGCCGAATCGACGGGTTGGAAATGGTAGGCGGGATAGGCGCGGGTGATGGCGTGGCTGTAACCGAAGCCTTTCACGAAAGCGATTTTACGGTCGCGCAGTTCCGGCAAACCGTTGACGAATTCGTTGCGGTCTTTCATGACGATGACAATCGGGCTTTTCAGATACGGGGTAATGGGGTGATAGTGTTCGGCCAATACCGGGTCGTCAATGTCGCCGGAGATGACATCCAGCGTTCCTTTTCGTGCCAGGTTGAGGGTTTCCTGCCAGGTCCGGGTCGAGTGGGGCTGGAATTCAATCGGCATTTTTTGCTCCAGCGCGCGGAGAAAATCGGCGACGATGCCGACATAGCGCCCTTTGGTTGTGAAGGCTTCAAACGGCCGCCAGTCCGGTGAACCGCCGAAGGAGACAATCGGGTGGGCGTTTAGCCAGGCTTGCTGATCGGGTGTGATGGGCACCGATTGCGGTGTCGGGAGCACATTGAGCCATTTGTCGTCGATTTGTTGTTTTTCGGCGGGGGTGAAGGCGGCCAGCGCTTTGTTGATGATGGATTGCAGTTCCGGAGCGTCCTGACGAATCATAAAGTGCAATGATTGCGTTGCCTGCCGGGAGGAACGAAACGGCTTGATGTTGCGGATGCCGAATTGCGTCAGGGTGTAGGACAAAACGGAATAATTGTCGTACAACAGTTGGGCTTTGTCTTCGATGACGGCGTCAATCGCCTGGCTCAACGTATCGGTTTCCAGTAATTGGATGTGCGGATAGTGCTTTTTCAGATAATCGACTTGCGCATAGCCTTTCGGGATGGCCAAGGTCGGGTCATTCAGATCTTCGAGCCGTTTGACGTCGACGTCCTGACGGACAAAGAAATAGGTCAGGGTTTTGAAATAGGGCGCGCTGAACAGCGCATATTGGCGACGGCGGTCGTTGACGAATGCGGCGGGGAGCAAATCGACTTCGCCGCGTCGGATTTGGTCGAGGTTGCTTTGCCATATGCCGGTTTCAATGTCGAATTGCAGGCCGGTCTTCTGGGAAATGAGCGCCAGATAGTCGTTGGCGATGCCTTGATAGTCGCCGTTGAGGTTGACGAAATCGAACGGAGCCCAATCCGGTTCACCGGCCACTTTGACGACGGGGTGGGCCTGAATCCAGGCGACTTCTGCGTCGGTCAGATGGAGTTGGTCGGAGCGGGAGGCCATGAACCAGCGATTGAGCACGGCGTTCTTTTCACTGGGCTGGATGTCGTTGAGCGCCTTTTGGATGATGCTGAAGAGAAGGGGTTGGTCTTTATCGATGGCGATGGCGGTTTCGGTCTGGTAATCGTCGGCCTTGGCGAGAATGTCGAGGTTGGTCAGATAATGGTGTTTGATGAGGTAAGTGGCCACGGCCAAGTTGCCGATGTAAACGTCGGCCTGCCCGAAGGAAACCGCTTCCAGTGCTTCCAAGTTCGAATGCTGGGGCCGAAATTGAAACCCCGGATAGTGTGTTTTCAGCCATTCATGAAGGTAAGAATCTTGATTGATGGCAATGCTTTGGCCTGTCAGGCCTTTGAGGTCATCCAGCGAGCCGAGGCGTTTGAGGGCACTGTCATTGCGCACGAAGACCGCCAGCGGCATCTGGGTGTAAGGGGTGGTGAACGAAAAATACTCTTGGCGTTCCGGCGTTTTGACGGCACAGGCCAGTCCATCAAGCTTCCCTTGTTTGGCATCCTTTAAAATTTCGGCCCAGACGCCGGAACGGACATGAATGACCAGGCCGGTCTTTTGTTCAATTAATTGCAGAATGTCGGCGGAGATGCCGGTGTGACGGCCTCGTTCGTCATTGAATTCATACGGTGGCCATTGGTAATCGGCGCCGAGGGTGATTTCCGGGTGCTGTTGAATCCAGCGGGTTTCCTGAGGCGTCAGGTCGAGTGCCTGTGCGCCGCCCGTCCAACAGAAAAGCAGCCAGGTCAGTAGGCGTAAAAACCGGCTAAGTTTGCGAAATACGGATGAAATCATCAAGGTGTTCTGTAAAGATGTCCACAAGTTGCGGGTCGAATTGAATGCCTTTTTGTTCGACGATGTATTGCACGGCGTCGTCAATCGGCCAGGCGTCTTTGTATTCCCGTTTATGAGTCAGGGCATCGAAAACGTCGGCGACACTGACGATTCGGGCGTAAATGTGGATGTTTTCCCCGGCCAGCCGGTTGGGGTAACCGCTGCCGTCCCACTTTTCGTGGTGCTGCAAGGCAATCACCGCCGCGGCCTGAATGAATTTGCGCTTGGAAAACTTGAGCATGTCGTAAGCGGTGGTGGTGTGGGATTTGATGATTTGGAATTCGGCTGGTGTCAGTTTGCCGGGTTTGTGCAGGATTTCCAGCGGCACGGTCATTTTACCGATGTCGTGCATGGGAGCGGCGTGGTAAATTACGCTTTCATCGTCGCTCGATAGGTTGGGATGATAATGCGCCAGGCATTTTGAGCATTCGGCGACGCGCCGGATATGCTGGCCGGTTTCGTCGGAAGTGGATTCCATCAATTCGGTGAGGACAAAAATGATTTCTTTCTGGTTTTCTTCCAGCTCGGTGGCGAAGCGTTTTTCGCGGTGGGCCAGGTTTTTCTGGAGGGTCAGGTTGTTTTGTTTGAGGAGGTGTTTGGCGGCGGAGAGTTCGAGGTGGTTTTTGACGCGGGCAATGAGTTCTTCGGCATGAAAGGGCTTGGTGATGTAATCGACCGCACCGAGCCGGAACCCCTGGCTGACCGAATCGATGTCGACTTTTGCGGTCAGGAAGATAATGGGGATATCCTGGGTGCGGGCCTGTGACTTCAAGCGCCGACAGACCTCGAAGCCGTCCATCCGCGGCATCATCACATCCAGCAGAATCAGGTCGAAGTCGTTTTCCTCGACCAGCGATAACGCCTGTTCGCCATCCATGGCGAAGGAAAACTGGTAGCCTTCTTCTTTCAGTATGCTCATGGCGACCTGAATGTTTTCCGAGACATCGTCGACGATGAGAATATGAAATCCATATTGCATTGTCCGCTCCGTACAGAAATAACCGTTTGCCGGCGCAAAGGCCGATATGGCGGTTGAATTTTTTAGTTTTCAGTCAACGTCAGGGCGCCACTTCGCCGTAGCTGCCGAGAATCTGGTTGATTTGTTTTTGCTGTGGGCGTTGGCTACGAGGCGCATCCAACGGGTTGCCGCGGCTCAATGAACCGGCACAGGTTAAACGCAGAATATTGGGCTGGGTTTTCGACTCGAGGTAGAGGTAAACCAAATCCATGGTCGGGTCAATGCCGGCACCTCCGTCATTGTCGGCCAGATTGACGTGGGCCGGCAGGTCACGAAGTGTTTGGTTCGGATAAGGATTGATGTCGTTCATCGCATAGAAAACCGTAGGCGCTTGGCGGCTGGCGATGGCTTCGGAGTCGATACGCACTTTGGTGATGGTGAAGGTGCCGGGTTGAATCACTTGCGGCTTGCGGGACAAGTCTTTTACTTCAAGTTCACAATGTTGTTCGTAGCGGTTAAAGCCGTGGTGGGTGGTCATTTGACCGTCCTGAATGAAGGCCCGAGCATCATGCGCCGGAACGGTGACCGGCTTTTTCAATGTGAAAGTGTAACCCGCTTGGACGTCCATCATGCTTTTGGGCGGCGTCAGCGAGCAAGCGCTTAGGGATAGGAAAGCCAACAATACGGATAAACGAACAGGTGTGGAAACCAATGTCATAGCGAGGCCTTTTTGTTGAGTGTTTTCAACATTATAGAAGAAAATTTTGGATGAAAGGTAAAATTATTCCAAGCGGAATTTATGCTATAATGCATCGTTTTTTTATAGGCAGCCGAAAAGACGGTTTTGACCAGGCCTGGTGGGATTTCTGGTTCCGGCGTCGGCGTATTAACAGGCGGGTGGAGTTGTTTCGATGGATAGCGCGGTGACCAATTTTGATGTGATTGTCGTCGGGGGCGGGCATGCCGGTACGGAAGCCGCGCTGGCATCCGCGCGCATGGGCGTGAAAACCCTGCTATTAACGCATAATATTGATACGCTCGGACAGATGTCCTGTAATCCGGCGATTGGCGGCATCGGTAAAGGTCATTTGGTGAAAGAAGTCGATGCATTGGGCGGCGCCATGGCCTTGGCAATTGATGAGGCGGGGATTCAATTCCGTACGCTGAACGCCTCGAAAGGCCCGGCGGTGCGCGCCACTCGTGCCCAGGCCGATCGCGTGTTGTATCGTCAGGCGATTCGCATGCGCTTGGAAAACCAGGTGAATCTGACCATCTTTCAGCAATCGGTGGAAGATTTGATTCTGGAGGGCGGTGAAGTCATCGGCGCCGTGACCAAGATGGGGTTGCGTTTCTATGCGCGGCAAGTGGTGTTGACCGCCGGAACCTTTCTGGCCGGGCGCATTCACATCGGTTTGAAGAACTACGAAGGTGGCCGCGCCGGGGATGCCCCCGCGAATGGCTTGGCGGAGAAAATGCGTGAATTGGATTTGCCGGTCGGTCGCCTGAAAACCGGCACGCCACCACGCATCGACGCGCGTACCGTTGATTTCGAAGCTATGCAGATTCAGCCGGGCGACACGCCGATGCCGGTGTTTTCCTTTATGGGCAAAGCGGAGATGCATCCGCAGCAAATGCCTTGCTACATTACCTATACCAATGAACAAACCCATGAGTTTATCCGTCAATCTCTGGATCAATCGCCGATGTATTCCGACGCCGGTGAAATCGACAGTGTTGGGCCGCGTTATTGTCCATCCATCGAAGACAAGGTGATGCGCTTTGCCGAACGTGACCGCCATCAGGTGTTTATCGAGCCGGAAGGTCTGACGTCGAATGAGTTGTATCCAAACGGCATTTCCACCAGTTTGCCGTTCGAAACTCAGGTGCAGATTGTGCAATCCATGAAGGGGATGGAAAATGCCCGCATCATGCGTCCCGGTTACGCCATTGAATATGATTATTTCGACCCGCGCGGTTTGAAACCGACCTTGGAAACCCAAGCGGTTCACGGCTTGTTCTTCGCCGGGCAAATCAACGGCACCACCGGTTACGAAGAAGCGGCCGCACAAGGTTTGTTGGCCGGTTTGAACGCCGCGCGCCGCGCGCAGGAAAAGTCCCAATGGTATCCGCGACGTGACGAAGCTTATATCGGTGTGTTGGTGGATGATTTGATTACGCTGGGGACGTCCGAACCTTACCGGATGTTTACCTCACGCGCCGAGTATCGTCTGATGTTGCGGGAAGACAATGCTGATCAGCGTTTGACGCCGATTGCCCGCGAGTTCGGTTTGATTGACGATGCGCGTTGGATGGCGTTTGAAGCCAAAATGGAACAGATGGAAACCGAGTTGGCACGTTTGAAGGAAACCTGGATTTATCCGCAACATGCCGAGGCGAAAAAGGCCGAGGCCTTGATGGATTTGCCGTTGAGTAAAGAGCAAACGCTTTACGACTTGCTCAAGCGCCCGAAAGTGACCTATGGCGCTCTGGCCTCGTTGGATATGTTCGGCGACGGTTTGCAGGACGAAACGGTGGTCGATCAGATTGAAATCGAAGCCAAGTACTCGGGTTACATCGCTCGCCAGCAAGAGGAAATCGACAAGTTGCGCCGTGCCGAAAGCGTTGAAATTCCAGCCAACCTGGATTTGGATGCCATTTCCGGCCTGTCGAACGAAGTGAAGCAGAAGTTGCGTGATCACAAACCGACCACCTTGGGCATGGCGTCGCGTATTTCCGGGGTGACGCCGGCGGCAGTGTCGCTGCTGCTGATTTCAATTAAAAAACAGCGCAAAGCGGCTGGTTGAGGGATCGTTTGTTCGTGGATAGCGCTCGTCATAATCAATTCTCCGGTCGTCTCACTACAGCGTTTGAGCAGTTCGGTTTACCCGAAAACGCCCAGGCCTGGTCGAAATTGCTGCATTACCTTTCCCTGCTTGAAAAGTGGAATAAAACCTACAACCTGACCGCGATTCGCGATCTGGACGAGATGTTCGTCAAACATTTGCTCGACAGTTTGAGCGTGGCCGCCATTATCGACAGTGAACGTTTGATTGATGTCGGCACCGGCGGTGGCTTGCCCGGTATTCCGTTGGCGATTCTGTTCCCGGAGCGTCAAATCGATTTGCTGGACAGCAACAGTAAAAAAACCCGTTTTTTGATTCAGGCCAAGGCCGAACTGGGGTTGGAAAACGTCACAGTGCTACACCAGCGGGTGGAAGCCTATCGCCCGGAACAGCTTTATGACGGCGTGGTGTCACGGGCGTTTGCGTCGTTAGACGATATGTTGACGTGGACCGAGCACCTGTTGGCGGTCGGTGGACACTGGTGGGCGATGAAAGCGCAAAAAACACAAGATGAAGTCGCAGAGCTGCCAGAGTTTGCTAAAATGTCGCAAGTTTTTGACTTGAAAGTGCCCGATTTGGACGCGCAAAGAACGTTGATTAAAATCGAAAAATGCCGGGAAAAATAAATGAGTAGGATCATTGCGGTCGCCAATCAGAAAGGGGGTGTCGGGAAGACGACATCGACGGTGAATTTATCCGCTGCGTTGGCTCGAATGCAGAAGAAAGTTCTGATGATTGACCTGGATCCGCAAGGCAATGCCACGGTGGCGATCGGGGTGGAAAAGGACGATTTAAACGTGTCCGCTTACGATGTGCTGGTCGGCGAGACTAAAGCCCGTGATGCGGTGATGGAAACCAATGTCGAAAACCTCGATCTGATTGGCGCCAATGGCGATTTGACCGCGGCGGAAGTCGATTTGATCGACGAATCAAAAGGCCCGAAACGTTTACGAAAAGCGTTAAAGAAATTGCGCGATAAATACGATGTGATTCTCATCGACTGCCCGCCAACTTTGAATATGTTGACCCTGAATGCATTAACGGCCGCCGACGGCATTGTGGTGCCGGTGCAGTGTGAATATTTTGCGCTGGAAGGTTTGTCGGCCTTGATGGATACGATTGAGGCGGTGCAAACGGAGTTGAATCCGGATTTGCACATCGACGGCCTGTTGCGCACCATGTATGACCGTCGTAATAATCTGGCCAATGATGTGTCCAGCGAGTTGGTGGCGCACTTCGGTATGAAGGTGCTGCAAACCATCGTGCCGCGAAATGTCCGCTTGGCGGAAGCGCCAAGTTACGGTGAGTCGATACTGGATTACGACCGGGGCTCGAACGGCGCGGTGGCCTATTTGGCGTTGGCGAATGAATTGATCCGAAAAACAAAAATCTAACTGGGTAAAGAGTAATGGCAAAAAGACGTTCTGGCATGGGGAAAAGAGGGGTCAGTGCCCTGATTGGCGGTAAGCAGAAAGCGGAAAACAGTCTGTCGGATTTACGGATTGATAAGATCGCAATTGATCAATTGGTACCGGGTGAATACCAGCCGCGTCAGCAATTCGGCGCCGAGGCTCTCCAGGAACTGTCGGACTCGATTCGCATTCAGGGTATTGTTCAACCGATTGTGGTGAAGGCATTGGGTGACGATCGCTATGAAATCATCGCCGGTGAACGTCGTTGGCGTGCGGCCAAGCAGGCCGGGTTGGAGTCGGTACCGGTGGTGATTCGTAAAGCCGATAACCAGGCGACATTGGCGATGGCATTGATTGAAAACATGCAGCGTGAGGACTTGAATCCGATTGAAACCGCCTTGGGTCTGAAGCGCTTGATGCAGGAGTTTGATTTGACGCAGCAAGCCGTGGCCGATGCGGTGGGTCGTTCCCGTGCGTCCGTCACCAACCTTCTGCGGTTGTTGAAGTTGCCGCAACCGGTGCAGAATTGGTTGCATGACGGCAAGTTGTCCATGGGGCATGCACGTGCCATTATTACCTTGCCGGAAACCATTCAATTAGAGTTGGCGGAAAAGGCTATTTTGAAGCAGTGGACGGTGCGTGAAATCGAGCAAGCGGTGCAGAATGTCTTGGTGCCGAGTCAGCTGAAAAAGTCCAAAAAACCGGCGTTGCCGAAATTTGCGGAAGACCACCAGGCACGCTTGGCGGAAAAGATGGCCACCGATGTGAAGATTTCGCATGGCGCGAAGGGGCGTGGAAAAATTGAAATCGCCTACCGTTCCGAAGAGGAATTGAAGCGCTTGTTACACGAATTAAATCAGTGAGTTAGTTCAATTTAATAACCATTTTTAATAAAAGGTTATTGCTTCGGTTTGACGGTAAAAAATTCTCCTCTAGTGTTCGTTTTTTGAAACGAACCAATATATTGTGGGCAAAAAAAATTAATTGGATTATTACTAGATTTTGGCATCAGAAACCGCTATTATTCTTGACCGTTTGACTTGAGAAGAAAGTCGAACCTGAATAATTTATCGGAGCATTGAACGTCCCGTGTCGGAACTGGAACCCAAAAAGGCTGGACAAAACGAAAGAAAACATAAGCCGGCCCTGAATTTTTTGCTGTTGAGCGCCGGTTCCGTTTTTACCAGTATGATCGTCGCCGGTTTTTTGGTGGGTTATGCATTTGATGTGTTGTTCGACACCACGCCGCTGTTTTTGTTGAGTTGCGGTGTGCTTGGTTTTGTCGGCGGGATGATGAAAGTACATAAACTGCTTGGAAAGATGGAATTGTTAGACGAAAAGCCGATGAGTTCGGTGAGCGATTCCAAGCAGTCGGATAAGGAATGAAGATGCAGGCAAGCAGCTTGGGTAAATCCATCCAGATTCAAGGTTTGTTGGGTTTATTGATGGTGGCGGTGTTTGCCTGGCAGGAACAGTTTTCTGCCGCTGCGTTCGGTTTTTTGATCGGTGTTGTGAATGTGGCTTTGTTGGGATTGACGTTTAAAGTTGCCAACCAAAAAGCTAAGACAGACCCGAAAAGCGGCATATTGGTTTTATATTTGAGTGCAGTGGTTAGGTTTATCCTGCTTGCTGTGTTATTTGTTTTGGGGTTGCAACTTTTTGAATTGGCACCCTTGCCGGTGGTGTTGACCTTTGTGGTCATGCAAGTCGGCCAGGTGTTTAATTTGAAAGGGAAGCAGCGTTTGACTGACTAAGGAGAAGACCCTTGAGTGCTGAAAAAATGGGGACGGTCGAGTATATTCAACACCACTTGACCAATAATAGCATTGGAGAAGGTTTCTGGACATTTAACCTGGATACCATCTTTTTTAGTGTGCTGCTAGGCGCGTTGATTGTGTTTGCGGCGATGCGTTTGGGCCGGCAGCTTGAGTCCGGTACACCGGGCGGATTCCAAAACTTTGTCGAAAGTATTCTGGACTTTGTTTCCACCAATGTAAGAGACGCTTTCCCTGGACACAATCCATTGATCGCTCCTTTAGCGCTGACCATCTTCCTATGGGTGTGGTTGATGAACTTCATGGATTTGATTCCGGTTGATTTGTTGCCATACCTGTTCCAGATCATTACGGGCGACCCGCATGCGTATTTGAAAGTGGTTCCGACCACCGATTTGAATACCACCTTGGGGATGGCGTTTACCGTATTCGCATTGATTCTTTACTACAACATTAAAGTGAAAGGGATTGTTGGGTTCATCAAGATGTTCCTGTTCCACCCTTTCGGTAAATTCTTAGTTCCTGTCAACATTGTGATGACGCTGATCGAAGAAGTCTCCAAGCCTTTGTCCTTGGCGCTGCGTTTGTTCGGTAACATGTTTGCAGGGGAATTGGTATTCCTGCTGATCGCTTTGATCGGTGGAACTTTGGCAGTGGGTGCCGCTGCCTTATTCTGGGCGCCGTTACAAGCGGTATTGGACCTGGGTTGGTTGATTTTCCACTTGTTGGTTATCACGCTTCAGGCCTTTATCTTTATGGTGTTAACCATTGTTTATCTGGGTATGGCTCACGAAGAGCATTAAGGGTAAACGATAAAAGGAATAACGGGGAGCTTGTCTCCCTTAAGGTTTAAGCGCACCTGCCGGGTTTCATTGAACAACGGTGTGGCCGGTAAAAAGCTTTTTTAACTTTAACTTTGTATAAAACTTTAAGGAGTAATCTAAATGGAAGCTCAATTTATTGCGGACATTTATGCTGCTACAGCAATTGGTGTGGGTGTGATCTTGGCTGCGGCTGGTCTAGGTTCAGCTATCGGTTGGGGTCTGATCTGTTCTAAGACTCTAGAAGGTATCGCACGTCAGCCAGAAATGCGTCCTGCGCTAATGACAAACATGTTCATTTTCGCCGGTTTGATGGAATCTTTCCCATTCATTATCTTGGCATTTGCAATGTGGTTCCTATTCGCTAACCCATTCGTCGGAGCTATGCAAGCTGCTTTGGGTGCGTAATCCAAACAGTTTCATAACCAACTATTTTTTAAATAAACGAATGGCGAGGTAACCACCGTGAGTATTAATGCAACGCTTCTCATCCAAATCTTGGCTTTTGTGCTATTGATTTGGTTGGTGAATAAAGTGCTGTGGGGGCCGCTGTCTAAGCTAATGGAAGACCGTCAAAAGCGTATTGCTGACGGACTTTCTGCCGCTGAGAAAGGTAAGCATGAACTTGAATTGGCTGAACAACGTGCGAAAGAAGTACTGAAAGAAGCCAAAGCTCAAGCTCAAAATGTATTGAGTCAAGCAGAAAAAAGAGGGTCTGAAATCGTAGAAGATGCGAAGATCAAAGCCTCTGAAGAAGCTGACCGTATTAAGGCTTCCGCCCAAGCAGAATTAGAGCAAGAAGTAAGTCGCGCAAGAGAAGAGCTTCGTAAAGAAGTTTCCACTCTGGTTGTTTCTGGTGCAGAAAAAATTCTTAATAAAGAAGTCGATGCAGCAGCACACAACGACATGCTTGAAACCTTAGTTAAATCAATCTAAGGATAACTCTATGGCAGAATTAATAACGATTGCAAGACCGTACGCTGAAGCCGCTTTCGACGTGGCGAAAGAAGAAAATAAACTAGCGGAATGGTCAGAGCAGTTAACCAGTTTGGCCGCCATCGCTTCTGATGATGCGATGCAGGCCTTTATGGTGAACCCGGTTGCAACCGAAGAAGAAGTCTTGGACATCTTCGTTGGTGTGATGGGAACGGCTTTGACGAATGAAGCTAAGAATCTTCTAACAATCATGTCTGAAAACAAACGCCTTGCAGCGCTTTCCGATGTGGCTGAATTGTTTGAACAATTGAAAGCCGAAGACGAAAAGCGTGTTAGAGCGACAGTTGTTTCAGCGCGCAAAGCGACGGTTGAGCAGAAGAAGAAATTAAGTGCTGCTTTAAATGCTAAGTTTGATGCCGACGTTGAGATCAGTTATGAAGAAGATCCAACGCTGATCGCAGGCATTAAGATTAAAGTCGGTGACTGGGTGGTAGATGGCTCAGCGCGTTCTCAACTTAACAAACTTGGCGCAGCAATCGCCCAATAATGGAGAGGAAACACATGCAATTGAATGCCTCTGAAATCAGTAACCTAATCAAAGACCGAATCAAAGGGTTTGATGGGGCTGCAGAGTCTGGCAGTGAAGGTACGGTCGTCAGTATTGCTGACGGGATCGCACTTATTCATGGTGTGTCAGATGTAATGTATGGTGAGATGGTTCAATTTGACGAAGAGACTTTCGGTATGGCGCTTAACCTTGAGCGTGATTCCGTTGGTGTCGTTGTCCTAGGTGAATATGAACACATCTCAGAAGGTGACAAAGTCACTTGTACTGGACGTATTTTGGAAGTGCCGGTTGGTCCGGAACTGAATGGTCGTGTTGTAGACGGTCTAGGTCGTCCAATCGACGGTAAAGGTGCAATCGACACGAAATTGACTTCGCCAATCGAGCGCATCGCGCCGGGCGTTATCGATCGTCAATCGGTTGATCAGCCTATGATGACAGGTATCAAGTCCATCGACTCAATGATTCCTGTTGGTCGTGGTCAACGTGAGTTGATCATCGGTGACCGTCAAACCGGTAAAACGGCTATCGCGATTGATGCCATCATTTCACAAAAGAACACGGGTGTGAAATGTGTGTACGTCGCAATGGGTCAAAAAGCTTCCACAGTGAACAACGTTGCGCGTAAATTGGAAGAATACGGTGCCATGGAAAACACGGTTATCGTTGCGGCTAACGCTTCTGATCCAGCTGCGTTGCAATATATGGCGGCTTATGCCGGTTGTGCGATGGGTGAATACTATCGTGACCGCGGTGAAGATGCTTTGATCATCTATGATGATCTGACCAAGCAAGCGCAAGCGTATCGTCAGATTTCCTTGTTGCTACGTCGTCCACCAGGACGTGAAGCTTTCCCTGGGGATGTTTTCTACCTTCACTCTCGTTTGCTTGAGCGTGCCGCTCGTGTTAACGCGGACTACGTAGAAAAATTCACTAACGGTGAAGTGAAAGGTAAGACCGGTTCTTTGACCGCGCTACCAATCATTGAAACACAAGCCGGTGACGTATCTGCATTCGTACCAACCAACGTAATCTCGATTACAGATGGACAAATCTTCCTAGAGACTGGTTTGTTCACACAAGGTATCCGTCCGGCGGTTAACGCGGGTCTATCGGTATCGCGTGTTGGTGGTTCTGCCCAAACAAAAGCGATCAAAAAGCTGGGTGGTGGTATTCGTCTTGATTTGGCTCAGTACCGTGAATTGGCGGCTTTCGCCCAGTTCGCTTCTGACCTGGATCCTGCAACAAAAGCTCAGTTGGAGCGTGGTAAGCGCGTCACCGAGTTGATGAAGCAGAAGCAGTATTCACCTTTGACTATCGCAGAAATGGCCGTTTCCCTATATGCGGCGAATGAAGGTTACTTGGATGACGTTGAAGTCGAAAAAGTACTGGACTTCGAAGCGGCCTTGCATGCCTATCTAAACTCTGAAAAAGCTGATTTGGCGGCTAAAATCAACGAAAAAGGCGACTGGAATGATGACATCATCACAGACGTTAAAGCGATGGTTGAAGCATTCAAAGCAAACGGCGTTTATTAAGAAGGGGTAGGCCATGGCAGGCGGTAGTAAAGAAATACGGGCGAAAATCGCTTCCGTAACAAATACCAAGAAAATCACCAAAGCCATGGAAATGGTGGCGGCTTCCAAAATGCGTAAAGCGCAAGCACGCATGGAAGCCACACGCCCATATGTCGAAAAAGTGAAGAGAGTCATCAATCACGTTTCCGGTGCGCACCCTGAGTATAAGCATCCTTATACCCAGGTTCGCGACCAGGTAAAACGCGTGGCATTGATTATGGTCTCTTCCGACCGTGGACTATGTGGTGGTTTAAATTCAAACTTATTCCGCAAAGCATTGCCATTGCTTAAAAAGTGGCAGGAGCAAGGTGTGGAAGTTGAGCTTGCACTGGTCGGTAACAAAGCACAAACATTCTTTAAAAGCTACGGCGGGAATGTGGTGGCCACTGTTACTGATCTGGGCGATGCCCCACACATCGAAGATTTGGTCGGAACCATTAAAGTGGTTCTGGATCGTTTTGACGCCGGTGAAGTTGATGAAGTACATTTGGCTTCCAACGAATTCGTTAATACGATGACTCAATCTCCGACGATTAAACAGCTTGTTCCTTTGCAATCCGATGAAGAAGCAACAGAAGAGACGTATTGGGATTATATTTACGAACCCGATGCGAAAACAGCTCTGAACTTGTTGATGCGTCGTTATGTTGAAAGTACCGTTTTCGGTGCCGTCGTTGAAAACGCGGCCTGTGAACAGGGTGCTCGAATGATTGCAATGAAGAATGCGACTGATAATGCGGGTGAGATGATTAACGAGCTTAAGCTGTCTTACAACAAGGCTCGTCAAGCAGCAATCACAGCCGAACTTTCGGAAATTGTGGCTGGTTCATCAGCTGTTTAAGTTTGAAGTATTTCAATAAAAGGTTAAAGATTATGAGTGGAAAAATAGTACAAGTAATCGGCGCGGTAATCGACGTCGAGTTTAAAGGTGCTGATTTACCAAAGATCTATGACGCGTTAACTGTTGATGAACTAGGGCTAACTCTTGAAGTTCAACAGCAAGTTGGTGATGAAGTCGTGCGTGCCATCGCAATGGGTTCTTCCGACGGTCTGAAACGTGGCATGGCTGTTTCCAATACCGGTGAAGCGATTGCGGTTCCGGTTGGTAAACCAACACTGGGTCGTATCTTTGATGTTCTAGGGAACCCAATTGATAATGCGGGTCCTGTTGAGTCCGACGAGAAAATGACCATTCACCGCGCTGCACCAGCGTTTGAAGAGCTAGCGGCTTCTCAAGAGTTGTTGGAAACGGGTGTTAAAGTTATCGATTTGATCTGCCCATTCGCTAAGGGTGGTAAAGTCGGTCTGTTCGGTGGTGCCGGTGTTGGTAAAACCGTTAACATGATGGAATTGATCCGTAACATCGCCATCGAGCACTCCGGTTATTCCGTATTTGCGGGTGTGGGTGAGCGTACACGTGAAGGTAACGACTTCTATTATGAAATGGAAGAGTCCGGTGTATTGGACAAAGTTGCCTTGGTATACGGTCAGATGAATGAGCCACCAGGTAACCGTCTACGTGTTGCTTTGACTGGTTTGACCATGGCTGAGTACTTCCGTGACGAAGGTCGTGACATCCTGTTCTTCGTTGATAACATTTACCGTTATACCCTAGCCGGTACCGAAGTATCCGCCCTGTTGGGTCGTATGCCTTCTGCGGTAGGTTATCAGCCAACGTTGGCCCAAGAAATGGGTCAAATCCAGGAACGTATCACGTCCACTAAAACCGGTTCCATCACGTCTATCCAAGCGGTCTATGTACCGGCGGATGACTTGACTGACCCGGCACCAGCAACAACATTTGCTCACTTGGACGCAACCGTTGTATTGAACCGTTCGATTGCCGAAACCGGTATCTATCCTGCGATCGATCCATTGGATTCGACTTCTCGTCAGCTGGATCCGTTGGTTGTTGGTAACGAGCACTATGATACGGCTCGTGGCGTTCAAGAAACACTTCAGCGTTATAAAGAGTTGAAAGACATCATCGCGATCCTAGGGATGGATGAGCTGTCTGAAGAAGACCGTGCTCTGGTAGCACGTGCTCGTAAGATGCAACGCTTCTTCTCTCAACCTTATTTCGTCGCGAAAGTATTCACCGGTGAAGATGGACGTTATGTTTCATTGAAAGAAACCATCCGT
This sequence comes from Hydrogenovibrio thermophilus, assembly GCF_004028275.1. Taxonomy (NCBI): domain Bacteria; kingdom Pseudomonadati; phylum Pseudomonadota; class Gammaproteobacteria; order Thiotrichales; family Piscirickettsiaceae; genus Hydrogenovibrio; species Hydrogenovibrio thermophilus. The sequence continues at coordinate 2,550,038 of NZ_CP035033.1, read as the reverse complement.
GGTTTCAAAATGATTCTTTCCGGCGAACTTGACGATGTTCCAGAGCAAGCATTTATGTATGCCGGTGATATCGACGAAGTGCTTGAAAAAGCTAAAAAATATAAGGATTAATTGATTATGGCAGTCTCAATGCAAGTCGATATTGTAAGTGCAGAGGGCTCAATGTTCTCTGGTAAAGCGGATATGGTCTTTGCACAGGCTGCCGATGGTGAAGTCGGCATCCTGCCAAAACATACCCAGCTATTAACTCAGTTAAAGCCAGGGCAGGTTCGTGTCGTCAGTGGCGATGAAGAAGATTTCTTTTTCATCAACAGCGGTGTGCTAGAAGTGCAACCAAGTGTTGTTACCATTCTGGCCGATACCGCGATCCGCGCTGAAGACTTGGATCAAGCTGCAGCTGAAGAAGCGAAACGTCGTGCCGAAGATGCGATGGAGCAAGCGAAGTCTGATACAGACGTAGCACGTGCTCAAATCGAATTGGCGGAAGCCGTTGCGCAGATTCAGACGATTAGCAAGTTGCGTGATCGTTTGCACAAGACAGGATTGTCTTAAGTCAATTGTCCTTTTAGAAAAAGCACCTTCGGGTGCTTTTTTTTTTAGAATTGCAATCAAACAAATTCGATAGAATACGTTTAAGAGCAACCCTAACGGAAGGGTTTGATTGCGGTTTTATGAAGTTTCAGGAGTTTTCATGTCCCTAAAAGTGGTTATCTTGGCGGCCGGAAAAGGCACGCGGATGCGTTCGAATTTACCGAAAGTGCTGCAGCCATTGGCGCAAAAACCGCTTTTAGGGCACGTTGTCGCAACGGCTGACCGACTCGATTGCCAGGACATCGTGACGGTGATTGGTCACGGTGCCGAGTTGGTTGCGGAACGAATCCGGCATCCGAATATGACTTTTGCGATGCAGGAAGAACAACTGGGTACCGGCCATGCCGTACAACAGGCGGTACCGCATTTTTCCGATGAAGACACGGTTCTGATACTCTATGGTGATGTGCCTTTGACCCGTGCCGAAACGCTTCAGGATTTACTGAGCTTGATTGATGACCAACATCCCTTGGCGCTGTTGACGATTAACCTGGACGATGCCACCGGCTATGGACGCATTGTGCGTGATCCGCATCATGCCGTGCAGGCGATTGTCGAGGAAAAGGATGCTTCCCCAGCGGAAAAAATGATCCGGGAAGTGAATACCGGTATTTTGGCTGCGTCCGGAATCTATTTGAAGCAATGGCTGGCGCGTTTGTCGAATGACAATGCACAAGGCGAATATTATCTGACCGATATCATTGCCATGTGTGTGGCCGATGGTTTTGAAGTGCATACCACGCAACCGCAATCGGAAATTGAGGTATTGGGCGTGAATAACAAACTACAGTTACAATCTTTGGAACGACGTTATCAGCAGGCCTTAGCCGAGGATTTAATGGTGCAAGGTGTGACGCTAATTGATGCCAGCCGTATAGATGTTCGCGGTCAGTTGGATGTGGGGCAGGATGTGCAAATCGATGTGAATGTCGTGTTCGAAGGTCAAGTCACTTTGGGGAATAATGTGGTGATTGAGGCGAACTGTGTGATTAAGGATGCCGTGATTGCCGACAATACAGTGATTCACACTTTCAGTCATATCGAATCGGCACGCATCGGCCAAGCCTGTCAAATTGGGCCTTACGCGCGTTTACGCCCAGGAACCGAGTTAGCGGAAGGCGTGAAGATTGGCAACTTCGTTGAAACCAAAAAAGCACAAATCGGGCAGGGCTCGAAGGTCAACCATCTTTCCTATGTCGGCGATACCGTTATGGGACAGGACGTGAATATCGGTGCCGGCACGATTACCTGTAATTATGATGGCGTGAATAAGCATCAAACCGTCATTGGTGACCGGGTTTTCGTTGGGTCGGACACGCAGTTGGTGGCTCCGGTGACGGTGCATGACGGTGCGACCATTGGTGCCGGCTCCACCATTACCAAAGACGCGCCGGCGGAAACCCTGACCCTGTCGCGTTCCAAGCAAATCAGTTTTAAGGATTGGCAGCGTCCGGTTAAAAAATAACCAGGCCTGGCCGATTCTTTCCGCTCACTATCCAAACCGTCGGGTGTCGATATGGTGTATTTAATGATCGAACCGCAACAAGCGGAAGCCTTTCAAAAGCGTATGAATGAGCAAGGGTGGTCGCTCTTCTTTCAAGACGGTGGCCAAAGCCAGTTCATCGGTTGGGCTTATATGATGAAATGGGAAAAGACCTTGGAGGATGAACGCCGGGCCGAAGTGACCTTGCATTATTCCGATAATCACGGTGAGCTGGAAGCCTACCTGGAAATGAACCCGCCTGCAAAGCCGTTGATGGATGCCTTGGTTGCCGAATTGTAGATGATGACTCGAGAAACGTTACAGGCATATCTGGATCTGACTCGGCTGAACCGGCCGGTGGGGATTTATTTGGTGCTGTGGCCGGCGTTGTGGGCGCTTTGGTTGGCGGCGGATGGCACGCCTCCTTGGTCGATTGTGCTGATTTTTATTTTGGGCGCCGTCATTATGCGTTCGGCGGGTTGTGTCATCAATGATTATGCCGACCGCCATTTCGATGGCGACGTGTCACGGACTTGCTGTCGCCCGCTGGCGACCGGCGCCTTGACGGAAAAACAGGCGCTGCGTTTTTTCGTTCTGTTGGGGTTGGTCGGCTTCGGTTTGGTGCTGATGCTGAATCCACTGACCATTGCGCTTTCGTTGGGGGCTTTGTTCCTAGCTGTTTTGTATCCGTTTATGAAGCGGCACACTTATTGGCCGCAGGCGTTTTTGGGTGCGGCTTTTGCCTGGGCTATTCCGATGGCGTTTGCGGCGGTTCAGAATGACGTGCCCTGGCAGGCCTGGGTGATTTTCACATTAACCCTGATTTGGGCGCTGATTTACGATACCGCCTATGCCATTGCGGACTTGGAAGATGATTTGAAACTCGGTATCAAATCGACGGCGATTTTGTTCGGTGAAAAGGTCCAGTGGATAGTGGGCGCTTTTCAACTGATAATGCTGGCCGGTTTTGTGTGGTTGGGTCAATTGTTCGATTTGGGCTGGGTGTATGACTTGTCCGTTTTGGCCGCCGCTGGGTTGTTCGTCTATCATCAGTGGTTATTGCATTTCCAACAGCCCGAACAGGCGTTCCGGATGTTTTTAAACAATCACTGGGTGGGCGTGGTGATTTTGGTCGGCATTGTTGCGGATAAAAGTGTGATACCCTGGCTAGGCACTCTTTAAATTATTGCAGAGTGAAATTATCCGGCATGTCGAGAATCGGCTCCAAATCCAACGACCAATCGGCTTTGGTCAACGCCTTGGACAAGACCTTGAGCAGAACCCCCATCAGTTCCGGGTTATAGCCCAGCTGGATGCCGGCCCCTTCGTCGGGTTCCAAGGCCAGTTGTGGTTCCGGCCCATCCAGATTGCGAAAGGTCATTTTCGCCAATAGAATAGGGGTATCACCCAAAGGGTGCTCCAGATTTTCCGGCTCTTCGTAGGGTTTTTCGAAGTCGCCTTCCAGCTGAGCTTTTTCTTGCCGCAGTTGGCGTTCCGCCGGGTGTTGGTGTTGAACAATGGTTTCGCCGGTTTGCGGGTGTTGGCCTTGCAGTGCCGGAATGAGTAATTTCAGATAACGTCGGGTAATCCAGGCTTGCATGCACTGTTGTTGCTGGGTATGCAGCTGGAACAGGATTCGATCTTCAATGGGCTGATATGTGGCTTGGATTTGTTTGATTTGATCCGACATGAGGCATTTTCGATTGCATAATAATAGAATCATTATACTGCTTTTGAGCGGGATTGCGTGGTGCATACCGCAAACAGTCTTTTCCGAGGATTCCGCCGATTCGGCATCCGATTCTTCCGCGGCCGAAGCCAAATCACAGACCGAAACCGTTGCATCCCCTTCGTCATCGCCTGCCCCGGACAATGCACCGCCTACATCGGAGGGACCGACTCAACCGCCACCGGAGAAAACCTATTTTTTTGAAGGCACGGAAAGCCCGTTATTGAACTTCACTTTCAAGTATCTGGACACCATGCACGATTGGCTCAGTCATAAGGTAGATGATTTCGGCGAACAGGCGGATGACTTTTTCGGAACCGACGACTCCTTTGACCGAACCAAAGGCAGTCGTTTGGACATTATGACGCCGGTCCGGTTTCATTCCGACGGCAGTATCGATACTCAAGTGAAATTTCGAACCAAAATCGCCCTACCAAGAACCAATCGGCGCTGGCATTTGATTGTCAGTTCGGCGGAAGATAATATCAAGGAGTTGTCATCCGGTGGGGCGGCTGGCACGGCCGGAACGGGCAATAATTCACCTTTGAATAATGCGTCGAGCGCCACTTCGCCTCAGCAGGATGATGGCACCAATGTCGGTTTGCGTTATGCGTTGGACATTGCCGGTTTTACCGCTACCTTTGTCGATGTGGGGTTGAATTTTCGTAATATTATTGAACCGGATCCCTATGCGCGGATCAAGTTGCATTACAAGTGGCAGCTCAGCCCTAAATGGTACAGTCGGATGTATCAGGATTTGTATTGGGAAAGTTATAAAGGTGTGGGGCTGAATTCCCGTCAGGTGTTCGACCGCCAAATCAATAACCAGTTTTTATTCCGTTCGCAAACCGAAGCGGACTGGAAAGATAAAGATCAAAACTATTCGTTGTCGCAGAATTTCATTTTTGTCGATCAGGTCAATGTGCATCGTGGCTTAGCCTATTACCTTGGCTGGAACTGGAACTGGACTCCGGATGCTCCTGGGTTCAATTTAAGTTCCTATTCGGTTGGGGTGAATTGGCGGGAGCGAATTTATAAGGACTGGATGTTCTTTGAGATCGATCCGGAAATCAGTTTTTACGATGATACCAATTTCAATAAAGCCGACGCCAGCATTCGCTTTATGCTGGAAGCGCAGTTCTATGATCATAAATAAGTGGATATAAAAAAGGCCTGCAAAGCAGGCCAAAGCACTTTAGACAAGCAACGAAACTTAGAAAACAGCGGTTAGCTGTACGGAAATACGATTATCGATGGAATCCAGAATGTCATTGACGGTATCGTTAGAGTTCGGTGCGTCAACGCTGCGGATTTCGTAGTTGGCTTTCAGGGACGTCTTCTTATTGAAGAAGTATTGTGCGCCCAGCGTTGTGGTTTCGAATACACGCTCGGCATTGGCACCGCCCGTACCGTTTTTATCGGTGGCACTGTTCAGTTTGTCATAACGCACATCCAGTTCCACGGTTGAAATCGGACGATACCCCAAACTGACGTAATAACCGTCGGCTTTCTGATCCGGTAAGACACTGAAGGTGCCACCATCGTCTGGCGTTCTCGCGCCAGACGTTCCGCCGTAAATCATCCCGTCGGCCATGATGTATTCGGCCGCCATTCGATATTTGCCGTTAAAGAAGGTGGTCCCTACACCGCTACGAGTACGGTTTTGACTCTGTTCTGTGCCCGGTGATGTCGGGGTGCCATCATTGTAATCTCGCTTCCCGCTTTGGTTCCAGGCATACAGCTTAAACCCTTGGCGGCGCGGTCCTTTGGAGTCGCCAAAAACCTTTTCGGTGGAGGCGTACAGGTAGGTGTCCATATCTCCATTGTTGTTGGTGACGGCTAAACCGCTGCCGTTGCCGATCATAACCGCATAACTGGTGTCCCAACCGCCGAGATTAAAGGTGTCGAATACCTGCACCCCGGTATCCCGGAAAGCGCCGACCGGGCCATCCCGCTCGGTATTTCCGCTTTCGTATTCAAAGTCTCTTTCCAACAGCAAGCGATCGGTGGCATTCGAGAAGTTGATGTAATTGGCGACGAAAGCGGCTTGCAGACCTTCTTCCGAGCCGGGTGTTTTAAATAAACCGGCGCGTACGCGTGCACCCGGAATGTAATTTAAGGTGACACTGGCGTCGGTCAGTTGACCTTGGGATGCGCCTTTGCCTGTGGTGATACCGTTGTTCCCGAATTCCGCCAGCAGGAAATAGTTCACTTTTTTATCCAACGGAAGGTTGTTGCCGCGTACCCCGATACGGGCACGTTTGACATTGAATCCGCTGGCGCTGTCCAATTGAGGGGCCATTTGGTTAAAGGCCGCCGGTTTGCCTTTACCTGGGCCCGCTTTCAGTTTGGTGTCATCGGTGTGCTGATAGTCCAGTTGCACAAAGCCCCAAAGCTTGGCTCTTGGCGCTTGGTCGGCGGGTTCGGTGCCTTGCAGCATCAACCAGTTGGTGGCGTGCGCCGGAGTGGTGGTGCAAGCCGCGATGATGGCGGCCGGTAACAGTTTGGTTAAAAATTGTTTTTTCATAAGCCTCTTCTCTAGTGTTTTCTATTGTTTTTAGGGTCTATTCAGTTTATTTAAGGGTTAGGTGGTTCAAGGTCTCAGGTAAACGAACCCTTCTTCTTGCAGGTGTGCCAGTTCGGCCACGCCGCTGGGCACGATGTCCTTCTGGTCAACGTCGTAAAGATCACGTTTGTAATCGACGTTCCGGCCCTTCAGGGTGTTGGCGCAGACATCAAACACCACGCCTTGCATGCGCAGACTGTCCACCTTCTGTTGCATCTCCGTGGTGGCATTGGCGGCCTTGAATTTCGGCACGTTTTTCAGGGCATCCTCTTTCAGCAGTAAAGACAGGCCGTTGCCGTGCAGCACGACTTTGATGTCCAGATTATCCGCGCCGACCGCATTGATGTGGTTCTGGATGTTACGTAAGGTGCTGGACTGCTTTTTGGCATCGTCATAATTGATGTGATAAACCACTTTTTGATGGCCATAGCCTTCGGAGGCTTGCGCTGAAGACAGCAGCACCCAGCCGGACAGCAAGGTCAGGACAAACAATTTGGTGACGTTAAGCATCATGGTCTCCTCGGACTCTTAGAGTCGTTTGATTAAGGTTTCAGTATTTGATAACCGGCGGCATTCAACTGCAGAATACGGGCCGCACCGGCTGGCACCACGGTCACGCCTTCGGTCAAAGCTGGTTTGCTTCCCAGAATTTTGGTGAAATGCTTCAGGGTATTGGCACAGCCGCTGAAACGCACGCCGGCGCTCATGAGCGCTTTAATCCGTGGCGTATTGACGTTGCCTTCCAGCATCAAACGTAAGCCGGGGCCGAAGGCGACGATTTCCAAATCCAAATCGCCGGCATCGTAGTGCTTCATCAGATTGTTGGCCACATTCAGCACCAAAGTCTGCTTGAATGGATCCGGGTCGCTGATTTGCAGGACGACTTTGTGAGTGGCAAAAGTATCCGGCAATGGCGGTTCCTCGGCTGCGGCCATAATGTTGGCTGAAAACAACAAAGTGGCGAGCCAGCTAAGAATGAACAGTTTTGTTTTAGGTTTGAACACGTTTTATTTCCTCCAAAGTTTCATGCGTCTTCAAGAGCGCTCTCCCCAATAACGGAAAACCTTCCGGCTTTATTCCAACTTTCTGAGATGGTTATTTCTATGATGGGATAACGGCTCCTTATTTCATGAAACAGTTATATTCTGATAGGTAAAACAAAGGCTTGTCGCGGTCGAAAATTTTGCCTATGATGAAAAAAAGGGAGTTTGAATGATTAGCAATTGGATTAAATTAAAAACCAATCAGGTGAAGTTGAATGCGGTGCTGGAATCGCACTACGCCAATCTTTACCGAATTGCTTACGCCTGGAGTCAGGATGAGTCCTTGGCGCAAGATTTGGTTCAGGACACTATGTTGAAATCGTTGCAGAAAGCCGATCAACTGACGTGTTTTGAAAACGTGGACCGATGGTTGTGCAAAATCATGCATAACCTGTTTTACGATAACTGTCGGCAAAATGCCCGTTGGCATCAGGTGGACGTCGCCGAAGTGGGCGAGCAACTGAAAACGGAATCGATTGAATCCTTGTATATCCGCAAACAGACGATTCAGAACATTCATGATGCCATCGGCAATCTGCCGATCGATCAACGGGAAGTCATCGTTCTGGTCGACCTACAAGGCTATTCCTATCAGGAAGTGGCAGGAATCACCGAAGTGCCGGTTGGCACGGTCATGAGCCGTCTTTCCCGAGCTCGGGAAAAGTTGAAGAAATTGGTCACCAGTGAGAAACTGATTCCCAGTTATCCAGACAATGTGGTCGTTTTAAAGAAGAGTAGCGCGAAATGACGGAAAAATTGAAAACGACACCGCAGGAAATCCATGCCTACCTGGACGGCGAATTATCGTTGCAGGAACGCCAGCGATTTGAAGAAGCATTGAAGTTGGATCCGGCGTTGCGCCATGAGGTGTGCGAGCTGCGTAAAATCAAACAGCAGATGCTGGAGCACTATCAAAAGGTGCCGGTTCCGCCGCGTCCGACGTTTGAACGCCAAGGGTCTAACCGAACTTACTGGGCCGCGGCTGCATCGGTTGCGCTGGTGGTGGCATTGGGCGTCTTTGCATTGCCTTATTCGCCCGCCGATTCGGGGATGCAAGGTGTGTCGGTGGTGCAGAATGAGGCGACCGACAGTCGGATTCTGTTGCATATCGATTCCAACCAGCCGGAAAAAACCCAAGCGCTTTTGCAAAAAGCCAGCACCCTGTTGGCGGAAAACAAAGCGCAGGAGGGTGTGCCGCCGATGCAAATCGAAATCGTGGCCAACGACCATGGCATCGAGTTGTTCGAGCAGGATAATCAGAGCCGTGAAGCCATCATCAGCCTGTTGGCACAATACGACAACCTCAAGTTGATTGCCTGTCAACGGGCTTTGGAACGTCGAGCCGCCAAAGGCGAGCCGGCCAAGTTGATTGACGGTGTCGAGTCGGATAAAACCGCGATCGACGAAATCGTCAACCGTATGCAAACAGGTTGGAAGTACTACAAGTTCTAGGGTCGTCTTTCGTCTTGTTTAAGGCAGTACTTGAGACGGCGGTGAACCGGCTGGGCGGACGCGAAAGCCTTCCGAGAGTAACAGGGTGTCGCCGTCTTGTGTGAAGGTGGATTGCCTTGCATAGACCGGTCTGGTCGGTTCAGTCTCGGGCAAGTATGGCCAATCGGTCGATTGGGTGTGGGCGATTTCAAACGGCGTCCGTTGTACATTGGGAAGCTGAAACAGGATTTCGCCCAAAGGACGATTCCCCAGTTGACGCAGACGGTACCAAGCATTGCCTGGCACGCAGTCGGGAATCACGGTACGGCCGTACACTAAAGGCTCATCGCCGCATTTTAGCAATACACATCGTACCCAGGCCTTGCGGTTGTCGGCCAGTTTCAAACGTTCCGCCTCAAAGCGCAACGGCACTTCCCATCTTTCCGATAAAACCGTCACGTGCATTTCCGGGCAGGCCTGGCGGATTTTGGCGGTCAAGGAACCGGTTTCCAGCAACCATTCCCGGTAAGCGGGTTCGATGCCCAGGCGTCCGAACAGCGCGGCCGGGTACCAATGCAAACGGTCAGGCATGTTTGTAATCCATTCGTTCTCCTATCCAGCGGGTATGCAAGGCATCGACAATGTCCGGGTCGCTGACGGCCAGGGTTTCGGCCCAATGTTTGGCGACTGGAATCCATTCCTGATCCCGCTTCAAGTCGGCTATTCTAAATTGCAGGCCGCCGGTTTGTCGAGTGCCGAGAATTTCGCCCGGGCCGCGTAATTTCAAGTCTTCTTCCGCAATGCGGAAACCGTCGTTGGTGTCGCGCATGATGTTGAGGCGCGCTTTGCCGGTTTCGCCCAGTGGGGCCTGGTACAACAGCACACAGTGGCTTTTTTTGTGTCCCCGGCCTACGCGTCCGCGTAACTGGTGCAACTGCGCCAGACCGAGTCGCTCGGCGTTTTCGATAATCATCAAGCTGGCATTCGGCACATTGACGCCCACTTCAATCACGGTGGTGGCGACCAGTAAATCCAATTCATGGTTCTGGAAAGCCGCCATCATCTCGGCTTTTTCGTCGCCTTTCAAACGGCCGTGGATCAAGCCAACGCGTAAATCCGGCCAATGGTCTTTGAATTGTTGGGCGGTGACCTCCGCCGCCTGAGCGTGCAGTAATTCCGATTCTTCAATCAGCGGGCAGACCCAGTAGGCCTGCACTCCGGCTTTGCACTGTGCATACAGATGCTCCATCACCTCAAAGCGCTTTTGATTGTTCAATACCGCGGTGTCGATGGGCTGGCGGCCGGGCGGCAGTTCATCGATGATGGACAAATCCAGGTCGCCGTAAGCGGTCATCGCCAAGGTGCGTGGAATCGGCGTGGCCGTCATAATCAGCTGGTGCGGATGGGTGTCGTCGTCAAGCTGGCTTTTATCGTGCAACGCCAAGCGTTGGTGCACGCCGAAACGGTGTTGTTCGTCGATGATGACCAACCCGAGTCGGTTGAAGGTGACGCTTTCCTGAAACAGGGCGTGGGTGCCGATGATTACTTTGGCCTCGTTGGATTCGATTTGCGCCAGCATAAAGCGTTTTTCGGCGGCTTTCATGCGGCCGTTAAGCCAGGCGACCGGAATGCCGAGCGGTTCCAGCCATTCCTGAAAATGGTTGCGGTGCTGTTCCGCGAGAATTTCCGTCGGGGCCATAATGGCCACCTGGTAACCGGCGTCGGCGGCTTGAATGGCGGCGAGCGCGGCAATGACGGTTTTGCCGGAGCCGACGTCCCCTTGCACCAGGCGCTGCATGGGGTGCGGTTGATTGACGTCCTGACGGATTTCATCCAGCACCCGTTGTTGAGCACCGGTGAGCTCAAACGGCAAAGAGGCCAGCAGTTGGTTGGCGATTTGGCTGGGTGGAAAGATCGGTGCCTGGCGCTGTTTTTCGGATTGCCGCAACAGTTGCAAGCTCAGTTGGCTGGTGAGCAATTCTTCCAGAATCAGGCGTTTTTGCGCCGGGTGCTGGAACTGTTTGATCAGAAACAGGTCGTCTTCCGGTTGCGGTTGATGCAGCTGCAACAGGGATTCGTTGATGGGCGGCAGTTGCAGTTCATCCAATAAATGCGGGGGCAAGGCTTCCGCCAACGGATATTGCTTGAGTAACGTCAGCGCCTGCTGAATCAGTTTCAACAGGGTTGGTTGCCCCAGTCCTTCGGTGACCGGATAAACCGGCGTCAGGGTTTGTTCCAGCGGCGGCGTGTTATCGCGAGGGAAAAGCTGATACGCCGGGTGCACCATTTCCAGTCCACTGGGACCGGAGCGCACTTCGCCGTAACCGCGCAGTATTTGGCCGCGTTTGAATTGCTGGGCTTGCCGGTAGTGGAAATGGAAGAAGCGGCAGCTTAGGGTTTGGCTGCTTTCGTCCACCAGTTTGACGATCAGGCTGCTGTTGCGGCTCTGCGTCATGTGGTGGCTGATGATTTCCCCTTCAATCAAGGCTTCCTGGCCGATGAACAGATTGGCGATGGGAGTGAGTTTGGTTTTATCCTGATAACGCAACGGCAGGTGGAATAACAAGTCCTGCACCACGAACAGTCCCAGGCGATTGAGCTTTTCCGCCAACTTATCGCCGACGCCTTTCAGGGACGTCAATTTTTGTTGTGCCAAAGGCTGGTTATCGGTTGCGGGCATAGAGGCGGATTCGAAGCGTGTGAAATAAAATCAATTTTAGCAAAAATTCCGCAAAAACACCCAGGCCTGGGCGTTTTTAACATTTGGAACCGAATTTATTCCAGCCAGACTTCGTCTTTGTATTGTTCGGTGTGGGCATCGATTAAATGATAGCCGGCCGAACCGATGTCGGTTTGGGTGTGCTGCAAGGTCAACTTGCCGGTGACGAGAAATGGAAAATCCACCTGATGCAGCTGGATTCCTTGTCCCGGCGCAGTGTCAACCAGAATGGTCTGGTTCACCGGCGGGGCGGGAACGTGGATGCAGGCGCCGAAATAAGGCACAAACAAAAAGCGGGTGACGGTACCGTTTTTAATCGCTAGCGGGGCAATGAAGCCGGCCAGCGCAATGGTTTGGCCATCCAGTTTTTCATTCACGGGGGAGTTGGCGATGACGTCCTGCAGTTTTTCTAAAATCGCTATGCCTTCCGGGCTGTTGTCTGGCAGATCGTTGAGCCGGTTGATGTCGTCTTCGTAGGCCTGCAACAGTTTTTCCGGTTCATAGCCTTCCGGAATCAAATCGCTCCACTTGATTTTACGAGGTTCTTCGGCGACGGCCACCGAAGCGACCAGCGCCCATAAAAAAGCGGGGAAAACAATCGTTATAACGGCTTTGAGCCACGCGGGTTGAGTCGTCAACGGCTGAGTCCTTTGGTTAAACTGGTTCGATACGCCATGATACCCGGAATCAAGCTGATAAGCACGCCCAGCAACCAGGCCAAGCCGATAAACAGCCATTGCTGGGTGTCGGGCCAAGGCAATTGGATAAAGAGACCGTAATGCTCCGCCAGATACGGCGCCAGCCAGGCCAGGCCGCCGTAAAGCAATACGATGCCAAACAGGGTGCCGAGTATCAGGATGAACAGCGCTTCGAAAGCGAACAGCAGCAGCACGTCGTAACCGTGAATGCCGATGGCGCGTAGCACGGCGATTTCATGTTGACGTTCCTTGAGCGTGCTGAGCAAGGTAATCAGCATTCCCACCAGGCCTGCCAGCAACACCATGCTGGCAATTGCCAGCAATCCGCGTTCAAACGGTGCCATGATTTGCCATAAGCTGGCCAGCGTGCTGCCCGGCAGAATCGCCAGCAGCGGTTCGTCTTTAAATTCATTGAGACGACGTTGCATTTTGAAAGTGGTGAGTTTGTTTTTCAAACCGACCAGTACTGCGGTGATGGCTTCCGGTTCCACGATGAGCTTGCGTGCCCGGTCGGCGGATATCTTCAACGGCGATTGCATGCCGCCACGCCAGTCGATGTGGATGGCTTCGATGGCGTCGAGCGAGACTTGTAAACTGTTGTCTACCGGCGTGCCGGTCGGTGCAAGAATGCCGCTGACGGTAAAGGGTTTGTCGTTGTGCTGCGGCGCTAAGCGTCCGGAAGACAAGCCGTGCGACAACACGATGCGGTCGCCGAGTCGGTAACCGTATTTCTGGGCGACTTTCGCGCCGAGCACCACGTCGTATAAGTCCGAGAAGGCCTGCCCTTTCTGGAAAGCGAGCGGTTGTTCCTCACCGTAACGATAATGTTGGTAAAAGCTCGGCAAGGTGCCGATGACCCGAAAACCGCGATGCGAATCGCCCAACGACAAGGGCACGGCCCAGGCAACCTCCGGCATCTTTTGGAGTGTTAAATAGGTTTGGTAGTCGATGTTGTTGGTGGCGTTGCCGATGTGGAATACGCTGTAAAGCAGCAGGTTCACCGGGCCGCTGCGAGCGCCGACAATCAGGTCGGTTTGCGACAAGGTGTTGAGGAAACTGTTTTTGGTTTCCTTGCGCAAGGTGTCCACGCCGAGCAGCAACACCACGCTGATGGTGATGGAAAACATTGCCAGCAATAAACTGCCTTTGCGGTTCCAGGCGCTTTTGAGGGCAAGAGACAGCAAGGTCATGACGCCGCCTCCGAAACACTGGCTTGATTGAGTTGGGCCAGGTCGATTTCCTGTTGGAAGTGTTGTGCCAAATGGGCGTCGTGGCTGACGAATACGAGCGTGGCACCGGATTGCTCTGCCGCGGCGAACAGCCAGTCAATGAAACGGTCGCGATTGTCGGCGTCCAAAGCGGAGGTCGGTTCGTCGGCGATAATCAGTTCCGGCCGTCCCATCAATGCACGGGCAATGGCGACACGCTGTTGCTGGCCGATGCTGAGACGGTTGACGGGCTGGGCCAGGATGTTGTCCGGCAGTTGCAGTAATTTTAACCAGGCCTGCGCCTGGTGTTGCGGGTCGGGTTCCTGTTGACGGCGGTGTTTGGAAAAACTCAGCGGTAACAGAATATTGTCCAGAGTGGTCAAATAGGGCAGCAAGTTGAATTGTTGGAAAATGACGCCGAGATGGTCGCCGCGAAACCGGTCGCGTTGCAGGGCCGATAAACTGGCCAGCTCGGTGCCCAGCACGTTTAAATGCCCGCTTTGGGCGGTGAACACGCCCGCCAGCAAATTCAGTAAAGTGGTTTTGCCGCTGCCGCTCGGCCCTTTGATGAACAGGTGTTCGCCACGTCGGACATGGAGTTCAGGCAGGTTCAGAGTGTCTTGCACTTGGCCGGGCCAGCGATAGCGAAGCTGTTCGATTTCAATCACGGCGGATGCATGCATGGCGGAACGACTCGATGACGGTTATTTGAATGAAATGCTCGGTTGCTTGCGCGATAAGGTGCCGCCGGATTGCTGGTCACTGAGCAGCCATTGCGCGCGAACCGTTTCCAGTTGTGGCCAGTGTTGGAAAAGATTTTGCAAATCTAGGGAGGACAGCGCCTGCGGATTTTGGCAACGGTAAGTGTATTCGATGTGGACATCTTTATGGGTGTGGCCAGACTTTTCATGCTCATGCTCATGCTCATGCTCATGCTCATGCTCATGCTCATGCTTGGCGTGGAATGGGTTGTCAATAAGCGCCGACTGTTGCTGACAGTTTGCTTCTGGATTAAAGGTCACCAGCGGTTCGGTTTTGATTTGTTGAAGCCGTTGTTTGATCATGTCTTTTTCCGTTTCGGAATGCGGCGGATGTTCAAAGCCGAAGACATTATGCGCCGGGCTGTTGATTTCCAATAGGATGTCCGATTCCACTTGGGCGAGATTGAGTTCGGCCACGCCGTGTTCGTGGGCGGCATGGGTTTCGGCTTGAACATTGGCCGCGAGCAGACCGGGGACGGCACAGATTAGAAGCGTGAGCGGGCGAAGTGTCATGTCATTTCCTTCGATAAGGTAACCGTGTTTAAAATTCGTTTTGAATGGCTTTGTAGCCGCTGACCAATTGGTTATTGGCCTGAACGACCGATTCGGAAAACTCCGACAGTGTAGCGGTTTTGGCCGGGAAAAGGCTTAAATCAGTGTGACGGTCGATGTGTGCGGTGGACGGCACATAGAAGCCGTGCGGCAAGTCGCAGCCGTCAACCACGGAATTATGGCGCACCACCACTTCGTCGGCCACGGCGCAATTGAACAGCACGCTGTTGAAACCGATGAAAACGCCGGAACCGATTTGGCAAGGGCCGTGAATGATCGAGCGGTGAGCGATGGAGGTGCGTTCCCCGATGGTGACGGCGGCCCCCGCTTTGGAGTGAATGACCACGCCGTCCTGAATGTTGGAGTGGGCGCCGATGACGATGGGATCCATCTGGCCTTGTTCATTGACTTCGTCGGCGCGGATAACGGCGTAAGGGCCGATGAAAACGTTTTCGGCCACGACGATTTTACCGCACAGAATCGCGGTCGGGTCCACAAAGGCGGATGGATGAATTTGCGGCAAATCGCCGCTGGGGTTGTGTCGAATCATGAATCAGGCTCCGTGTTGCTGGCAGGTGCGGCAGGTGCCGTGAATTTCTAGGCTGGGTTGGTCGATGTGAAAGTGGGTGAGTTCGGCATTGGCTTGAATCGCCTGCCATAGCACATCGGATAGAGGCGTTTCTTCAATGCCGCCGCAGTGGTCGCACATCAAAAACTGGGTGAGCTCGCTGTGGGGGGCTTTTTCATGCGCATGGTGGCACGCCACGTATTGGCGCGTCGAGGCCAGGCGGTGAATCAGCGATTGCGCTTCCAAAAAGCTCAGGGCGCGGTAAATGGTCATCGGCTGGGTGCCGCTTTGTTCGTCAAGTTTGTACTGCTCCAGCAGTTCGTAAGCGCTCATGGGTTTGTCGGCTTCCAGCAGCAAGCGCAACACCTTTTCACGAATCGCCGTCAAGCGCTGGCCGTTGGCTTGGCAGGTTTCGTGGGCGAGTTTCAAGCGTGCGTCGATATCGGTCATGGCCATCTCCTATCAAGCATTCGGCGCGGCGGATTCGGCAAAAGGGTCGTCCATTTGTGTCCAATAAGTCACGCCGGCGTAAAGTTCTTCATCGGTCAATAAACAGGATTCTAACTGTTTTCGAGTGGCGTGTTCATCCAAACCTTGTCCGATGAATACCAATTCCTGGCGCATGTCGCCGAAAGGTTCCACCCATTTGGAGCGAATGAAGTCGCGGGATTCCTGATCGTCCGGCCAGCGGTCTTCCGGCACGGCTTTCCAGAACATCCCGGCCCAGTGATGGTGGGCGATACCGCCGGCTTGGCTCCAAATACCCGCCATTTGCGGTTGGCTGGCGAGCCAGAAATACCCTTTGGAGCGGATGAGTTTGCCCGTTGGCCAAGGCTGGGTCAGAAAACGGTGGAACTTGACCGGGTGAAACGGTTTGCGGGCGGTGAAGGTGAAACTGCCGATGCCGTATTCTTCGGTTTCCGGCACGTGTTCGCCGCGCATTTCCTGCAACCAGCCCGGCGCTTGTTGGGCCTTTTCGAAATTGAATTTTTGGGTGTTGAGTACCGTTTCGAGCGGAATCTTTCCGTGTTGCAAGGTGTGGATGTCGGCTTGCGGATTCAGGGAATGCAGAATGGCGCGCAGTTCTTCGATTTGGTCGTGTGTCATTAAATCGGTTTTGCTGATGAGCAGCACGTCGGCGAATTCGACTTGGTCGATGAGGAGGTCGGCAACGCTGCGTTCGTCTTCGTCCCCGAGGCTTTCCCCGGCTTCCTGCAACGATTTGGCTTGACGGAAATCGGTGAGGAAATTGCCGCCGTCCACCACCGTGACCATGGTGTCGAGCCGTGCGACGTCCGACAGGGAGAGGCCGTTTTCGTCTTCGAAGGTGAAAGTTTCAGCGACCGGCAGCGGTTCGGAGATGCCGGTGGATTCGATGACCAGATAATCGAATTTATCGGCCTTCGCCAGAGCGGACACTTCCAGAAGTAAATCTTCACGTAAGGTGCAGCAAATGCAGCCGTTGGACATTTCCACCATTTTTTCTTCGGAACGATTCAAGCTGACTTCACCTTCCACCAAACTGGCGTCGATGTTGATTTCGCTCATGTCGTTGACGATGACGGCGACGCGTAAATTCTGGCGGTTGTTCAGAATGTGATTGAGCAGGGTGGTTTTACCGGCGCCCAGAAAACCGGACAGCACGGTGACGGGAAGTTGTTTCATGGCGGAGTCCTCACGAATGGATGAATAATGATATGTTATAACATAACATATAAATTTCAAGTCCTGTTGAGCGTTATTTTTCAGTGGGTTCGATGGCGTCACTGGAAGGCGGAAAACCACCAGGCCTGGTGGGTTTGTGCCATCGGGCGTAAACCTTATTTTTTTCAAAATCCGGCATGGTCAACCGCGTATGATGATGAAAAACGGAGGAAAAGCCATGAAACGGGTATGGAAAGCATGGGTGTTCGGCAGTGTGTGGGTCTGGAGTTTGTTCGGGGCGGCGAGTTGGGCCGAGGGCTCTGGTGACGATTTCTGGGCGGCGTTGCAAGAAGGCGGAAAAGTGGTGTTGATTCGGCATGCGCAAATTGACCGCGAGTTCGGCGATGCGTTTTTGTTGGACAGCAGTTGTTTCAGTGAACGCAATTTAAATGAAGATGGTAAGGCGCAGGCAAAGAAGATCGGTGAAGAGTTTCGAGCGCACGGCATTCAAGTCGATCAGGTTCTGGCGAGCCCACATTGCCGAACCCAGGACACCGCGAGCTTGGCTTTTGGCGAATTTGAAGTGATGCCCGAGTTGCGCCTGATTCGGGCGTTGCCGGAAGAGAAAGCGAAAGCGAACTTGCAGGTTACGCGCCAATTGATCAGTCAATTCAACGGTGAGGGAAATTTGATTCTGGTCACGCATCGCCCCAATATCGGTGAGCTGATTTACCAGCGATTGCAGCCGGGAGAAATGGCGGTGTTGGAACCGCTGGGCAGTGAGCCGGGCGATACGGTCTTTGATTTGATTGCGCGTTATTCTGTCGCGCCTTAACGGTCGTCAGGCCCAGTCGGCCAGAATGACCGACCAAATAGTTAAGCAATCACCCACTGTCCTTTGCCGCGGCGTTTCGCTTCGTACATGGCTTTGTCGGCCATGTTCAAAATGTCGTCGACGTTCTTTTTCGAACCGCCGTCAAAGACCTTGAGGCCAATGGAGGCATTCACGCATCCGGTGACGTCGTTTGGCAGTTGAATCGGCTGTTTGATGGAGTGGATGATCTTGTCCGCAACTTGGGCGGCGAAGCTTTCATTCTGAATGTTTTCCAGCAGAATCACAAATTCGTCACCACCGAAACGCGCGGCCAAATCGGTTTTGCGGATAATGGTTTGGATGCGGTTGGCGGCTTCCTTCAGCAGGATATCGCCGGCATTATGACCGTACTGGTCATTGATGGCTTTGAAACCGTCCAGATCGATGAACAGAATCGCATTGGTCTGGTCCTGGCGATCCAGCCGTAGAATGGAGCGTGACAGTTCGTTCACCAACAGGCGGCGTTTCGCCAACCCGGTCAACTGGTCATAGTTGGCCATGTGATAGGACTCTTCGATCAGTGCTTCTTTTTCGTCGTTCAATTGATTGAAGGCTTGGGTCACGTGGTTGTAATAGGTGGCAATCAGGGAGGCGTCGGAATAAGGTTCCACCATGATTTTTTTGCTGAAATCCTGGTCTTGGGCCTGGGCGTTCATGGCACGCGCCAAGTCGAACATGGACGTGGAAGCCTGGTGCTCGCTGATGTTTAAGCCGAGAATTTCTTTGGCTTCGGAGACGCGCAAGGCGTAAAAGTGGTTGATGATTTTCAGCATGATGTAGGTGACCGTGAAGGTCAGGAGGCCTACGAAAAAGATACCGATGGTTTGGGTTTTGAACTGCTGCCAGAACAGCGCTTCCTCCACCAGAAACGCCACGGCTAGGGTGCCTGCGATGCCGGCAAATAAATGGACCGGAACGGCCTCGATGGCGTCGTCAATCCGCCAGCGGATGAGTAGAATCTTGCCGACTAAATACGCCAGATAACCGATGGCACCGACCACCATGGCGCTGAATGGCGAGGCCAGATGAGCGCAGGCGGTGATGGCCACCAGTCCGGCCAGAATGCCGTTGATGATGTCGATGACCTGATAGTAACCGGTCATCAGGCGGCTGACGATGAGCCCGGCAATGCCGCCGACCGCACCCGCAATCAAGGTGTTCAGCACCACTTTCCCGGTTTCGATATTCAAGGCCAGCACACTGCCGCCGTTGAAGCCGATCCACCCCAGCCAGATTAAAAAGACGCCGAGGGCACTGTAAGCGAGGTTGGCCTGTTCAAACGGCCGTTCGTTGTTTTCAAAGCGGCCTAATCGCGGGCCGATAATCAAAATGGCGGCCAGAGCCGCCCAACCGCCGACCGAGTGCACCACGGTGGAACCGGCGAAATCGATGAACCCCATCTGAGCGAGCCAGCCGTCGCTGTTCCAAATCCAGTGTGCTTGAACCGGGTAAATGAACAAGGAGACGATGATGGCGATGATCAGGTAAGAGGTGTATTTGGTGCGTTCGGCAATGGAACCGGAAATGATGGTGACGGCCGTGGAGGCGAACATGGCGTGGAACAAAGTCAGCACTAGGCCGGATAAAGAGTCTTCGTAAAAGAACAGCTTGTCCCAGCCGATCCAGCCGTTTTGGCTGCTGCCGAGCATAATGCTGGCACCGATGACGACGAAAATCATAAAGGCGATCAGGAAGTCACTGACATTTTTGATGGCGGTCGAAATCGAGTTTTTGGTTCGGGTGGCGCCAGCTTCAAGGGCGGTAAAGCCAGGTTGCATCATGGCGACGAGAACGGCGCTGATGAGAACCCATAGAATATCAATCGGTTGTTCACTCATCGTTATCGATACCTACGCTCAGGGTAAATATCTTTGACAAGCAAATTTTATACCTTTATTAAAATGTGCTTATAAAATAAAAGTGTTTGAAACAAAACGGGTTTCCGGTTGAAAAATGTGATGTCGGAGTGCGCTTTTTTGGTGTGGTATTGTTTTTTTTGAGTGCGAAAGTGCCCGGAAATCGACTTGTTTGAGGCCGATTTCCGTCTGATGTCTAGGGCTTTAGGAGGGTTCTACGTCTTTAGTAGGCGGATAAAATCATCACGCCGTCCATTTCGACGTCCGTGCCTTTGGGCAGTTCCTTGACGCCGACCGCGGCTCTGGCCGGATAAGGTTGTTCAAAATACTGCGCCATGATTTCGTTGACGGTGGCAAAGTGACTCAAGTCGGTCAGGAAAATATTCAGTTTGACGATGTCTTGCAGGGTGCCGCCCGCCGCTTCACAAACCGCTGACAGGTTTTTGAAGACTTGATGGATGCGCTCGGAAATTTCACCCTCTTTCAGTTCCATGGTGTCGGGAATCAAAGCGATTTGACCGGAAAGATAAACGGTGTTGTCGACTTTGACGGCCTGGGAATAAGTGCCGATGGCTTGCGGAGCTTTGTCGGTGGCGATGATTTCTCGCATGGTGGTGTCCTCGTTGGATGTGTAAACAGTGGTTTGGATTTTAGCACAGAATGTCGAACCTGTGACCGACGAGAAAACCGGCGGCGGCCTCAAAAGCTTATAACGGTTTTGACCAGGCCTGGCGGCTTTGGTAATGGGCATTCAAGCTGTTTAAAGGGTTTTGTGGGTGTCTTGCTTTATGCTATACTTTGGGTATTTAAAATATTAGCCTAGGCTAAGTTTTCAATAAGATGAGAAAAATATTGTGAAGACGTATTTGAGCAAATTGATCTTGGTGTGCATCGGTTTTATGGCGCTTCAGGTGCAGGCCAAGCCTTTGAATGTGGTGGTGACCACCGGCATGATCGGTGACTTGGTGACCAATATTGGGCAGGATAAAGTGACGATGACCGCCTTAATGGGTGCGGGGGTTGATCCGCACTTGTATAAAGCCACCCATGGTGATTTGCGGCGACTGCAACGAGCCGATGTGATTTTTTTCAATGGCTTACACCTGGAAGGCAAAATGCAGGAAGTCTTTGAAAAACTGGCGCGGAAAAAGCCGGTTTATGCGGTGACATCGGAATTTCCAAAGGACGCGATTTTGCACTTCGGACAGGCACCGGATCCGCACGTTTGGTTTGATGTCAGTCTGTGGGAGCAGGCCGGTCGTTTGGTGTTGGAAAAATTAATCCAGCACGATCCGGCCAATCAGGATTTTTATCGCCAGAATGCCAAGGTGTATTTGCAACAGTTGGCGGATTTGAATGCTTGGGTGAAAGACCAGGTGCAGACGATTCCGGCCGGACAGCGGGTTTTGATTACCGCGCACGATGCTTTCGGGTATTTCGGGCGCGCCTACGGCATGGAAGTGCGAGGGCTGCAGGGTATCAGTACCGCCACGGAGTTTGGGTTGCATGACATCAAACGTTTGAAGGATTTGATTCTGGAGCGTCATATCAAAGCGGTGTTTGTGGAATCGAGTGTGCCGAAAAAATTCCTGAAATCGTTGGTGGCGGGTGTGAATGAAGCCGATGGCCATCTCGCCATTGGCGGCGAACTCTATTCCGACGCCATGGGCTTGTCCGGTACGCCGGAGGGCACCTATATCGGTATGGTGAAACATAATGTGAATACCATTGTTGGGGCCTTGAAATAATATGGACGCTTGGAAAACCATTGAAAATCCGCCGCTGATCGTCAACCAGCTCAGCATGCGTTATCAGTATAAACCGGTGTTGACGGATGTCAGCTTCGCCATTCCGGAAGGCCAGAACATCGCCATCGTCGGGCCGAACGGAGCGGGCAAGTCCACTTTGCTGAAAGGCATTATGGGCTTGGAGCCCTTGATGAGCGGACAAGTGCGTTTTTTCGGGCAGCCGTTGAAGCAGAAGCAGTTGTCGGTGGCCTATGTGCCGCAGCGCGAGGAGTCGGATTGGGATTTTCCGATTAATGTCATGGATGTGGTGTTGATGGGGCGGCACGGCCACTTGAAGTTCTGGCAGCGTCCATCGCGCGACGACGTGATGATTGCCGAGCAGGCGTTGGCGCGGGTCAGCATGTTGGATTTCAAAGATCGTCAAATCAGTCAATTGTCCGGCGGTCAGCAGCAGCGGGTGTTTCTGGCGCGCGCCTTGGCGCAAAAAGCCAGCCTGTACCTGATGGACGAACCTTTTGCCGGGGTGGATGTCACCACCGAAAAAGCGATTATTGAATTGTTCCACGAACTGAAATCCCAGAACAAAACCATTGTTTGCGTGCATCACGACTTGAATACCGTGGGTGATTATTTCGATTGGGTGTTGCTGGTGAATGCACGTTTGGTGGCGGCCGGCCCGGTGCAAGACGTGATGACGCCGGAAAACCTCAATAAAACCTACGGTGGCCGCCTGTCGCTGTTGAGCGAAATGACCGAAAAGCTTTATCGTTCCAATCTGGATAAGGTGCACGATGACGAGTGATTTTGTCGCTTATTCGCCGGATTACTGGGCGCTGTTTCTGGAGTTCTGGCGGTTCGAAGACGCCAACGCCGTTTGGGTAATGGTTGGCTCGATTTTGCTGGGCATCAGTGCGTCGGTGATTGGCGGATTTGCCTTTTTACGCAAGCGCTCCTTGATGGGCGATGCCTTGGCACATGCCGCTTTGCCCGGCGTGATGACGGCCTTTATTCTGTTTCATGCCCATACACCGTTGTTGATGTTTTTCGGTGCTCTGATCAGCAGTTTTCTCGGTTTATTTCTGATGGATTGGATTCCCAAGCACACTAAAATCAAACCGGATGCGGCCATGGCGATTACCTTGTCGTTTTTCTTCGCACTGGGCTTGATGGAGTTGTCATACATTCAAGGCATGGAAGTGGCGGGCAAGTCAGGCCTGGACAAAATTCTGTTTGGGCAGGCGGCGGCAATGCTGCCGAGTGATATTTATCTGTTGTCGGCGGTGGCGTTGGTGGTGTTGCTGACCGTGGCGGTTTTCTTCCAAAAATTCCGTTTGATTGCCTTTAACCGAACCTATGCCCAATCGTTGGGGTTGAACATCGCGTTTTACGAGCTGGTGTTGGCGTTGCTGATTGTGATGTCGGTGGTCATCGGTTTGCAGATTGTCGGAGTGGTGTTGATGGCGGCGGTCTTGCTGACGCCGGTGGCGGCGGCCCGTTTTTGGGGGCACAGTCTGTCGGTGATGTTGCTGACCGCCGGGTTTATCGGCGGACTCAGCGGGCTGTTCAGTGCCAATATTTCCTATATGGCTCCGGCGATGCCGACCGGGCCTTGGATGGTGGTGGTCTTGTCGTTGGTGTTTGCGGTGTCATTTCTGTTCGCCCCGCAACGCGGTCTGATTTCCAGTGTGTTGAAGCAGCGTCGGCTGCGCCGCCAGGTGTGTGACGAAAATGTGCTGCGTACCTTGTATGTATTGAATGAGCGTCATCCCGCCAATAGCCATCATGCCCAAAACGCTTTGGCGCTGGACTTACCGTTTGCTGAAGAAGATATTTTGGCGTTGCGCACCATGCCGTTGGCGGAATTGAAAGAGACCCTGGCGAGAATGAAAAAACTGGGGTGGTTGACCGCGACGGATACGGTGCGGGCCGTGGCCCTTTCACCGGAGGGTGTGGAACGGGCCGTGGCGTTGACACGTCGTCATCGCCTGTGGGAAAACTATTTGACTGAGCAGTTGGACTTGACGCCGGATCGGGTGCATTCTCAGGCCGAGCAGATCGAACATTTATTGACGGACGAGGAGACGCGGGCTTTGGAGCGGGAGTTACAAAGCGATCAGAAAGGTTCATTGAAAGACCCGCATGGACGACGGATCCCGGCGGTGCAGGTTGCGTCGGAGCAGAAAGGGGCTGAATCATGATGGGGGATATTTGGATTCTGGCCACGGCGAGTCTGGTGGCGGTCAGTTGTTCGATGGTGGGCGTTTTTCTGGTATTGCGCCGCATGAGTTTGTTGGGGGATGCCATCAGTCATTCGGTCTTGCTGGGTATCGTATTGGCGTATTTGGCCGTTGGCAGCCGCTCGGTGGTGGCGATGATGATTGGTGCGACGGTCATCGGATTGTTGACGGCTTGGCTGTCCAACACCTTGCATCGGGTCAGTAAGTTACAGACCGATGCCAGCATCGGCATTATCTTCACTTGGTTTTTTGCCGTCGGGGTGATTTTGATTTCGGTGTACGCCGGTCAGGTGGATTTGGATCAAGAATGTGTGCTTTACGGCGAAATCGCTTTTGTACCGTTTGATACGGTTGTTTGGGGAGAGTCCGATATTGGGCCGCGCGCTTTTTGGTTGATTCTGGGGGTGTTCCTGTTGAATCTGTTGATGGTGTTGATTGGTTTTGAACGTTTTAAGCTGGTGGCGTTCCATCCGGCGCTGGCGGTATCCCTAGGTGTGAATGTGGTGTTCTGGCATTATCTGTTGATGACGATGGTGTCGTTGACGACAGTGGCGTCTTTCGACGCGGTGGGGGCGATTCTGGTGGTGGCCTTGTTGGTGATTCCGGCCAGTGCGGCTTATTTGTTGGCCAAGTCCTTAAAAGGCATGCTGTGGCTGGCGGCCGGCTATGCACAGCTTTCCGTGCTGGCAGGCTATGCGGTGGCCGTCTGGTTGGACAGTTCGATTGCGGCGTCGATTGCGGTGATGGCCGGACTGTTGTTGATGACGACGGTGTTGGTTTTGCAAGTTTTGAAAACACGTCGTCAAGGCCGTTTGGTCCGCGCCTGACCTCGGATATGAAAAAGCCTGCTCGTTAGCAGGCCTGGCGATTTTCAGTAGTCGTCCTGGTTTCCGGTTTGGAACCGGGTTTGGCTTTAAATGCCGGTAAAGACCAGTGACAATACGTTGTTGGTGTAACCGTCACCGTTCTTGTATTCCCGGTAACCTTCCGACATCTTGTATCCCATAATGTATTTGCACTCGCCAATGTCCCAGCGCAAAGAACCGGAATCGCCGTTGGCACTGTGTTTGACCTTGTCTGGCAGGGTGATTTGCGTGCCGACCGGGTAAGTGTCCGTGGTGCTGGCAATGATTTCGCCGTCCGGGGTGGTGAACAGACAGAAGGTCGATTCGTCGACGGTCTTGTTGATGTATTTCGGCTTGGTGTCTTCCAGCATGGCGAGGAATTCCGGCTCACTGTCGAACACCAGTGCGATGCCGCCGACGTTTTTATGCTCGCTGTGCCAGTGTTTGACGGCGGCGTGGTAAATGTAGGTGTAACGGCCATTGTAGAGTTCGGTTTTATGGAAGTCGGAGACTACATAGGCTTGGGTGTCCTGAATGCCCAGGCAGGCGGAAGTGTCTTGCGGCTGAGGTAAAATCGTGCCGATAAGATGGGCTTCCGCCGGATTGGAAACGGCGAGAATCTTGCCTTTGCGGTCATACAGCATAATGTTGGTGTAGACGGTGTAAAGCTGGTTGATGTACTGGAGGATGTCGGTCAACGTCTCGGTTTCTTCTTCCTCGATCGGAGTCTGGTCTTGGTGATCCGTCAAAACCTTTCGGAAGGTGCTGTTCAGTGCCCACCAGCGGCAGTCGTTGGCCCGCTCATACAGGTTTCGGTCCATGATTTCGATGGCCAGGGTGGCGCTGAATTTGACCTTGTTCTGAATGGTTTCCACCAAAACGGTGTGAATATGGTGAATGAAGTCGCTGAAAATGGCTTGGATGTCACGGCTGATGTCCTGGAAACTGTCGAGTACCGGCAAAAAGGATTTCACGTCTTTTTTCAGCGAGGTGATTTTGCCGTTGAGAATCACGATCAGTAGCAAGGTGCTGACTTTCAAGTTGGTCTCATCGAGATCTCGGAGGTAAATCGGCGATTCTTCATTGATGGTCACGCCCAGGTCTTCGGTGGTTTTGCTGCTGGCAAAGGCGACGGAATGCGCCGCGTGAGTGTAGCAGAACCATGGTAGTCCCTTGAAGCCTTGGTAGCCGTGGGTTTGAGTGATGTAATTCAAGCCTTTGTCATCGCCTTTGGGAGTGCGCATCTGTTCCGGGACCGGAAATTTTTTGTCCAGCGGATGAATGACCGGGTTGTTGGTGGCGATGACACTGCCCTGGTCGTCCAGAATCATGATTTCATAGCCTTCTTCCGCACTGCTCAGTTTGGGGAAGATGGATTCCATTTCTTCGTCGAACTCAAAGCTCAAGCACAGGACACCGACGGTTTGGCTTTCCCCGCTCACCGTCG
This sequence comes from Hydrogenovibrio thermophilus, assembly GCF_004028275.1. Classification (NCBI taxonomy): domain Bacteria; kingdom Pseudomonadati; phylum Pseudomonadota; class Gammaproteobacteria; order Thiotrichales; family Piscirickettsiaceae; genus Hydrogenovibrio; species Hydrogenovibrio thermophilus. The sequence continues at coordinate 2,524,038 of NZ_CP035033.1, read as the reverse complement.
CTTCGATGCGTTTGGCGTAAATCAAACTTTTCGGTTTGTTTGGAAATAAATCCGAATGACGATACACCTCGGTATAGGGTTCGTTGGTGGTCAAGGCTTCCTGGATAATCGGATCGCGACTCATGGTGACCGGGTTGTTTGGATTGAGCTTGGCGCGAACTTGACCGCGGGTGTCCAGTAAGAGAATGTCGTCGTAGACGCTGTATTTAGCAACGTACTCTTCAATCCGGCGGTGGATAAAATCGGCGTCGTTTTCAGTGGTTTCCGGGTTGGCGAGGAAGTCGACCAGATCGTCGTCGGTGGCGAGAAAGCCTACGTCAGCGGTTCGTTCGAACAGATTTCGAATCAAGATGTCGATCGTGGCCTGGGATTTCAGTACGATTTCGCTGTTGGCTTGGTTCAGGTAACGGCTGACCAGGGCCTCAATCATCATGTTGCGCAGGCTTTGGAATTCTTTTTGGGTGTCGACAATCGATTCCAGCAGCTGCGGGTCGATGTTTTCATTGTTTATTTTTCCGACCATGGCCACGGTCGTCCACCAGAGATCCTGGTGTTCCAGTTCGCCCAGATAGCGCTTTACTTCCGGCAGATACTGAGTGTATTGCTTAAGTTCTTGCATGAGTTACGTTCCATAATTTTTAAATCTATTCGTTCAGATCGAATCGGGTTGCCAACCGTTTGTTATGTGTTTGAAGTGGTTGGTCAATATATAATTATTTACTGAAGTTTAAGCAGTAATAATGCCATGTTATGGTTTTGTTTTTAAAACAAGCGTTAGGTACGATTTTGAACGGTTTTTCAGAAGGTTATGTTACGGAAGTGGAGCACTTTTTCAGGTGAGAATTGATTTGTTTTGGTGCGTGAAAGCTTCGTTAAATTACTTAACTTAACCTTTCTTTGAGTATGGTTTTAGAGGCGTTGGATTTTTTCGACGATGGAAAGGCGTTTGAGTTTGCGCATGACGTCCGCCAAGTGCTTGCGGGTGTGTACGCGAATGACGATATTCATCAAACTATAGGTTTCATCCTTGTCTTCGGAGCGCACGCGGTCGATGTCGGTCTTCATTTCCGCGATGTTGCTGGCAATCGTCGCCAGCGCCCCACGACGGTTGTGGACTTCAAGCTGCAATTCCACGTCAAAGGTCTGGGTGATGTTTTCTTCCCAGTTCACATCCAGCCATTTTTCAGGATGGTTTTTGAAGTGTTTGACGTTTTTGCATTCCTGACGGTGAATCACCAGCCCTTTTTCCGCACTGATGAAGCCGATGATTTCATCGCCGGGAATCGGATGACAGCAACCGGCGTAATTCACGGCCATGCCTTCGGTGCCGGTAATGACCAAGGGTTGCATGGATTGGTCAGGTTCCGGATGGCGTAACACCGAGTCTTCTTTTCCGAGTACCACGTCGTGAATTTGTTTGGCAACCAGTTTGGCAAGGCGTTTGCCAAGCCCGATTTCTTCCAATAAGTGGTCCCAGCTTTCCAGTTTCAGTTCAATGACGATGCCTTCGCGGATGGCATCGGTCAAGCCGTTATAGGACATATTGAAGTTACGCAGGCCTTTTTCCAGTAAGCGTTGCCCCAGTGCTTGGGCCGATTCGGATTGTTGGTTTTTCAAAAAAGCACGAATTTGCGAACGTGCTTTCGCCGTGGTGACAAAATGCAGCCAGGACGGGTTCGGCTGCAGCTCCTTGCTGCGGATGATTTCTACGGTTTGACCGCTTTCCAGATGGGTGCGTAATGGAATCAGTTTTTTGTCCACACGGCAGCCAACGGTGGCGTGACCGATATTGGTGTGAACCGCGTAGGCGAAATCCACGGCGGTCGCGCCGGCTGGGAGTGTGATGATGTCGCCTTTTGGGGTAAAGACGTAAATGACATTCGGGAACAGGTCGATTTTGACGTTTTCCAAAAAGTCCAGAGAGTTCCCGGCCCCTTGCTGGATTTCCAGCAGGTTCTTAACCCATTCCTGAGCGCGTACTTCCACGGCGGAAAGCGGGCGTTCGCCGTGGGTTTCATGTTCGTCGTCCAGGCTCTGTTTATACACCCAATGGGCGGCAATGCCATGCTCGGATACTTCATGCATCTCATTGGTGCGGATCTGGATTTCAATGTAGGCGCCGAAGGGACCGAATAACACCGTGTGCAATGATTGGTAGCCATTGGCTTTGGGGATGGCAATGTAATCCTTGAAGCGGCCTGGAAAGGGTTTGTAAAGCGAGTGTACGGAACCAAGTACTCGATAGCATTCGTCGGCGCTGTTGACCACGACCCGGAAGGCGAAAATATCGAGAATTTCGTCAAAACTCAGCTGCTTATACTTCATTTTTTTGTAGAGGCTGTATAAGTGCTTTTCCCGGCCGATGACGTGGGCGGGAATATTGTCTTCCTGCAGTCGTTGCGTAATGGCTTCGTTGATTTGTTCGACGATTTCCGCGCGATTTCCGCGGGCTTTTTTCACGGCGTTTTCCAGCACGGCGAAGCGGAAAGGGTGCATGGCTTTGAAACCCAAGTCTTCAAGCTCGATTCGAATGGCGTTGATGCCTAAGCGAGCGGCGATAGGGGCATAGATTTCCAAGGTTTCGCGGGCGATGCGGCGTTGTTTGTCCGGGCGCATGACGCCGAGCGTGCGCATATTATGGAGACGGTCGGCCAGTTTGATGAGGATGACCCGAATGTCACGGGCCATCGCCAGTACCATTTTGCGGAAGTTTTCCGCTTGTGCTTCCTGGGGGTTGTCGAATTCGAGTTTCCCGAGTTTGGTGACGCCGTCGACGATTTCCGCGACGTTTTCGCCGAAACGATCAATAATGTCTTGTTTGGTGAAGGGGGTGTCTTCAATGACGTCGTGCAGGATGGCGGCAATCAAGCTTTCGTGATCCAGCTGGATTTCCGCAAGGATTTCGGCGACCGCCACTGGGTGCCAGATATAATCGCCACCCGATTTACGGGTTTGCCCTTGGTGGGCTTCCGCCCCAAATTCAAATGCGGCTCGGAGTTGTTTCAGGTGTTTTTTTTTGAGATAGACCGATGCTTTCTCAATTAAGCCGTCAAGTGAAGTTGGGGTGGGCATAAATAATAAAGGGGCTCCTGTGGATTAACCGAAGTATGGCGGTGTATCTGGGTCGGACATAACCACGTCTTTATTGATGGTGTTTTCCGCCAATTCGCGCAGGGCCATGACCGTTGGCTTGTCTTTGTCCCAATCCAAAGTCGGCTCGGCGCCGTTGGACAATTGACGCGCACGTTTGGCGCCTAAAATGACCAGTTCAAAACGGTTTTCAACTTGATCTAAACAATCTTCTACAGTAACGCGTGCCATGAGCGGTATTCTTCCTTAAAATTCAGTAAATTATTATTTTACCGAATAACCTCGGTGACTTTCAATAAGTATTAAGAATAAGAGGGATTATTTGTCCCGATTGGCGGGGCGAAGGTGGGCTAAATAGTCGTCGAGAATGTGACTTTTTTGTTGAATGACGTCAAAAGCGGCTTGGCCCATTGTCTGGCGTTTGTCGGCGTCGTCTAATAGTGGCGGCAGAGCCTGGTATAGATCATCCAGTTGGGTCAATTGAATTAAGCCGTTGTAATCGAGAAGTTCTTGCGTCTCCTCTTCAAAATCCGACATGTCAGGCCCGGTCAAAATACAGGCTTTCACTGACGCCGGTTCCAGTACATTGTGTCCGCCTTTGGGGGCGAAGCCTCCGCCCATAATCACCAGTTTGGCATGTTGATAGAGCGGCATCAGGGCACCAATTTTGTCGTAAAGGTAAAACCGGGTGTTTGTCGTGATGGGTTCGTTTAAACTCAGTACTGCGAGTTGTGACCGGTTTGCGGTCAGTGCTTTTAAAATGTGGTTGCGGCGCTTCGGGTGTCTGGGAACGATGACCAGCAGTTCCGGGCGTTGTAATGTTTGCCAGAGTTGGACCAATGCTTCTTCTTCTCCGGCATGCGTGGAAGCGGCGAGCACATAGTCCGAATGTGCGCTTGACGCTTTTTTAATGGGATTGGGGTAGTCTGTTTGCGATGTTAATCCGGCGTACTTCAAGTTGCCGAGAACATGGAGTTTGTCGGCGTCGGCACCCAGTGAGCGAAAGCGTTCCGCTTCTGAAGTATTACGGGCATAAATATTTTGGACATAGCCGAGCGTTTCACGATAGAGGCGTTTCAGCCAAGCCGGACTATTGAGGGTTTTGACCGATAGGCGAGCATTAACCAGTTGGATGGGAATGCCTGCCTGGTGAGTCAGGCGGTATAGGTTGGGCCAGATTTCGGTTTCCACCACCCAGAGGGCGTGCGGTCGTTGTTTGTTTAAAAATCGGCGGATGGCGTAAGGATAGTCCAGTGGAAGATAATGATGTCGTACGGTTTGATGGAACAGGTTTTCGACCAATTGTGCGCCAGTGGGGGTATTGGTGGTGACGAGCAGGTTTTCGTCTGGCTGTAAGCGCCAAATCAGCGCTTCCGCCGCTTTGACTTCGCCGACCGATGCGCAATGAATCCAAAGGCTGCCCGGTTCCGAGGAGCGAGGTGATGAGAGGCCCAGCCGCTGTGCAAAATAACGCCAGCCACCGTGACGTTTGGTGGCTTCCAGGACCGTAATCAGGAAAACCAGCGGGCTGAGCAGGCGAATCAGAAGTTGGTACAGCATCTTGGAATCATCTTTGGGTGCAACAACGGGCTTTAATGGCCGGCGTTGAGCAGAGCTTCCATGATTTCGATATCGCCGGGCAAGTCCACTTCTGGTGAATCCCATTGGCTTTCTACCACTTTGATTTTATGACCGAATTCGAGCGCGCGTAATTGCTCCAGCTTTTCGATGTCCTCCAAACGTCCCATCGGTAAGGTGTTGAAGGTATCGACAAACCGTTTGGTGTAAGCGTAAACGCCCAGGTGTTTGAAAGAGTCGTGGTCCCAGTAGTCGCGACCATGCGGGATGGTGGCGCGTGAAAAATACAGTGCAAACCCATTGACGTCGGTGACGAGTTTGACGTCTTTCGGGCTGGTGATTTCGGCCTCGTTGACAATTTTGAAAGACAAAGTACTCATTTCGAAGGAGCCGTCGTAGTCCGCGGCTTTGAACGGCGCGATGACCGCTTCAATCGACCCTTGGTTGACCAGCGGTTGGTCGCCCTGCACATTGACAATCAAGTCGTCATCGCTTAACCCGATCTCTTTGGCGGCTTGGGCGATACGGTCCGTGCCCGATTCGGCCTCTGGTGGCGTCATGACAACTTGGCCGCCAAACCCTTCCACAACCGTTTTGATGCGTTCATCATCGGTGGCGACGTATACGGCTTCGATGCCGCGCGCTTTCGAAATACGCTCGAAAACGTGTTGAATCATGGGTTGGCCGTTAATGAGTTTTAATGGCTTGCCGGGTAGACGAGACGAGCCGTAACGGGCCGGAATAAAAACATAGGTTTTCATAGAGAATTCGTGTCCTTGAATCGGCCCGCTCGCATGGAGTCGGGCCTGTTAGGCGACAGGTTTTACATTTTCAGGTAAAGGGAACGTAACAATTCCGGTGTGACTTTTTCTTTCCAGTTCGGGCCGTAGACATTGTCCCAAAGCGGTGCCAAGCCGGATGCGACCTGAATCATCTTGTCCATTTGTTCGTCGGAAAGGTCCTGACAAATGCCGGTCGGCAAGTTGATGTTGTGTTTTTCCATCATTTGGCGGAAGATTTTCACGCCTTCCGGGTAGAAGTCGTCCAATACGTTGAAGACGATGCAGTTACCGATTCCGTGATGGTAGCCCAATACATACGCCAAACCGTAAGACAGGGCGTGACAGGCGCCTACCTGGCTGTAAGCAATGGATTGGCCGCCCATGTAGGAAGCCATCATCAATTTTTCGTCGGCTTCCGGGTGGTCCTTCAAGAACACTTCGTCGCACAGGTCGGATGATTTTTCACCGAAAGCACGGGCAAATTCGTTGATGTAAGTGCCGTTCAAAGCTTCGACATTGTGGATGTAGCAATCCATACCGGTGTAGAACCATTGGTCTTTTGGTACGCCGGCGACCAGGTCCGGATCCATGATGATCTGGTCGAAAACCGTGTAATCGGAGTTCATGCCCAGTTTTTTGTCAGGCCCGGTCAAAACCGTGGTGCGAGACGCTTCGGCACCGGTACCGGAAATGGTTGGGATACCGATGTGGTGAATGGCCGGGTTTTGGATCAAATCCCAACCTTGGTATTTCACGGCACCGCCCGGGTTTGTCAGCAGCAGAGCCACGGCTTTAGCGATGTCCATGGAGGAACCGCCGCCGATCCCAACGACGCTGACCGGGTCTTTACCGTTGCCGAATGCCTGAACTTGTTCGGTCAGTGCATCGACATAAGTGGTTTTCGGTTCGTCGGTGACGTCCAGCCAGATTACCAGGTCATGCGATTGATTCGGGATACGGTCTTTAAGAGGTTTGTCTTTGTGAACTTCGTCCACCAAAAAAACCACATAGTCGTCGGCATTTTGGCGTTCTTCCATCAAAACGTCATCCAGTTGATCGAAGGAGCCGCGTCCGAAAATCATTCTGGGCACGGTTTTAAAGTTGCGATGTTTCATTGGGTTATTCCTGTTGATAATTCGTGTTTAAACGTTTATTTAAAGACTTTGGCAAAGGCATCAATGCGCATCTGGATGTCTTCATCCGACCAAGACAGGTTGATCAGCATGGAAAGTGTCCGGCTCATGATGTCGTCCGATTTTGGCGTCGAGACTTGGGTGTAGTCGGGACGGTCAGCGATTAGTTCAATCGGCAGTTTGGCTGGGCCCGTCATGTTTTGGATGTGGTCCCAGTTCTTGAAGTAATGCCAGTTGTTGGCATACCAATAGAACACGCCCGGTACGCCGGCTTCGCCCAAGGCTTTAACCACTTCGCGGGTACGTGTTTCCGATGGCAGGATGATGCTTAAGAATCCTGCGTTATCACCGGCTTCATCCGGGATCACCCGGAAAGCGACTTCGTCGTATTGCGACAAAGCGTTTTTTAAAGCTTGTTTGTTTTTGCGCTGGATGTCAAGAATGCGATCCAGCTTTTTCCATTGCGCCACACCGATGGCGGCATTCATCTCGGAGATGCGGTAGTTGGTCCCCATGATCGGGTGGCTTTCCGCACCGCGGTCTGCCCCGATGTGGTCGTGCCCATGATCCGAGTATTGGTGCGCATGGGTGTAAATGGTGTCGTCATTTGTCAGGATGGCGCCGCCTTCGCCGCAGGAAATGGTTTTGACCGAGTCAAAGGACAAGGCGCCGACTTGGCCGATGGTGCCCAGGGCTTGACCTTTATAGGTGCCGCCGGTCGCTTGGCAGGCGTCTTCCAGCAGAACCAGGTCGTGTTTATCGCAGATGGCTTTGATTTCGTCCATGTGGCCCATGGAGCCGCACATGTGGACGAAGTTCACGGCTTTGGTTTTCGGCGTGATGACTGCTTCGATGCCTTCCGGCGACAAGGTCAGGGTTTCGTCGATTTCCGCAAACACCGGAATGGCGCCCGCCAGTACAATGGCTTCCACTGAGGCGACGAAGGTGAACGGCGGTACGATGACTTCATCACCGGCTCCGATGCCGGCGGAAGCCAGTGCGGTTGACAAGGCATTGGTGCCGCTGGACACCAAGTGAGCGTGTTTGACTTTCAAAGTGTCGCAAATCAAGCCTTCCAGTTCACGGGCTTTCCAGACATCGTTACGCATGCCGTCGAAGTTGTAACGAAAGGTGAATCCTTTCTCCATGACTTCGTTAATCTGTTGTTTTTCGGCATCATCAAAAAGTTCAAAACCGGGCATCGTTCGGGTCCTTTGGTTAGTTTTGTTGGGTCAATTCGTTAATCATATTGGCGTGTTCCGCATATTGTCGCTTCAGACGCTGGCGGGTGGCCATGAAAATACTGTGCAATTCGTTGAGGGCGATATCAAAATTGTTGTTGATCACCAGATAGTCGAATTCGTCGAAATGCTGCATTTCGCTGACGGCATCATCCATTCGGCGCTGGATAACTTCCTGGCTGTCGGTTCCGCGGCCGGTCAAACGACGTTCCAGTTCTTTCAAGCTGGGCGGCAAGATGAAAATGCTGATGGCGTCCGGAATCAATTTTCGCACTTGTTGAGCGCCTTGCCAATCGATTTCCAGAATCACATCTTTCTCCGCCGCCAAGGTCGACTCGACCGCGCTTCTGGACGTGCCGTAATAATTGTCGAACACTTTGGCATGTTCCAGGAAATCGCCGTCGTCGATTTTTTGTTGGAAGGCTTCGGTCGTCAGAAAGTGGTAATTGACGCCATCTTCTTCGCCGGGACGAATCGGCCGGGTCGTGCTGGAAATGGACGCTTGGATGCGGCTGTCTCGTTCAATCAGCTTGGTTACCAGTGACGTTTTACCGGCACCGGACGGTGCGGAGATAATAAAAAGCGTGCCAGCCATAAGAGTTTGATTCCTTAGCGTCTCGTCTGTTGCAATCGTTCTGAAAAGGATGCTGGACGGATAAGGCGCTTGATTCGGTAAGCGTATTGGCAGCATCGCTTATTTTAGACACGACATTTTAACAGAGTTTACCTAAATTTGTTGCGATTAGGCTACAATAAGAAATATGCAAAATAAAAGTATTTTTTTAGTGGGTCCGATGGGTGCGGGCAAGTCGACGGTCGGCCGTTTTCTGGCGGAAAAGCTCCGCTATGAATTCGTCGACAGCGACCATGAAATCGAAGCAAAAACCGGCGCCACCATTCCGATGATTTTTGATATCGAAGGCGAGTCCGGTTTTCGGGCGCGTGAGGCCGGCGTGATTGACGAGTTGACGCAGCGGCCGGAAATCGTGTTGGCGACCGGTGGCGGCGCGGTGCTGATGGCGGAAAACCGCAAGTGTCTTCGGACACGCGGGTTCGTGGTGTATTTGAAATCGTCGGTGGAAGCCTTGGTGCAGCGAACGCGTCACGACCGTAACCGTCCGTTATTGCAAACCGAAGACCCGAAGGCGGTGTTGCGTCAAGTCATCGAGGAGCGTGGCCCCTTGTACGAAGAAGTGGCCGATTTGGTGATTGAAACCGAACAGGTGTCGGTGCATCGCGTGGTGAAACAGATTGTTGACCGCCTTCAGCAACAGCAAGTGATTTAAGGATGAGCAATTGAAAACTCTTACAGTCGATTTAGGGGATCGCAGTTACCCTATTTTCATCGGTCAAGGCCTGATTGACCAGCCGGAATTGATTCAACCCTATGTGACCGGCACGCAGGTGCTGATTGTCTCCAATACCACGGTGGCGCCGTTGTATTTGGAGCGGGTCAAACAAACCTTTTCCGATTACGATGTGCAAACGGTGGTGTTACCGGACGGCGAGCAGTATAAAAACCTGGAGATTTTGAACCGCATTTTCGACGTTGCCATTGAACATCATTTCGACCGAAAGTGTACCTTTGTCGCCTTGGGCGGCGGGGTCATTGGGGATATGACCGGGTTTGCCGCGGCGGCCTATCAGCGCGGGGTGAATTTCATTCAAATGCCGACGACATTGTTGTCTCAGGTGGACTCTTCGGTCGGCGGTAAAACCGGGGTGAACCACCCACAAGGCAAAAACATGATCGGCGCGTTTCATCAGCCCGAGTGTGTGGTCATCGACACCGATACCTTGAACACCTTGGAAGACCGTGAATTGTCCGCCGGCTTGGCGGAAGTCATCAAGTACGGTCTGATTGTCGATTATCCGTTCTTTGAGTGGTTGGAGCAAAATCTACCAGGCCTGCTGGATCGCAAAGCCGATGTTTTGGCGGAAGCCATCGAACGTTCCTGTCAGAATAAAGCGGACATTGTCGCCAAGGATGAAAAAGAGGCCGGATTGCGGGCGCTGTTTAATTTGGGGCACACGTTCGGCCACGCCATTGAGGCCGGAATGGGCTATGGCGTTTGGCTGCACGGCGAAGGCGTGAGTGCCGGGATGATGCAGGCGATTTACCTGTCCAAGTTGATGGGCGATTTGACCCAGGCCGATCAGGATCGCGCCGCGGCGATTTTAAGTGCCGCGCGTTTGCCGGTGTTGCCGCCGTCCACCGATGACATGCCCAATGAACGCTTTCTGGCATTGATGGCCGGGGATAAAAAAGTCCAGGCCGGCAAGATTCGTTTGGTGTTGCTGAAAGCCATTGGGCAAGCGTATGTCACCGGCGATTATTCGCCGGCGCTTTTGGAAAGAACTCTGACCGAGTACCGTTGAGTCAATCAGACCTTTCCTAACCGTCCTTAAGGAGTGACCATGCAGAGTGTCGAAGCATTGCAACAAACGTTTTCCGTGGAAGGCGTACGCTTTTACCGCCAAGACGGTTTGGTGATGGTGGAAGTGAGGAATGCGGCTGCAAACGCTTTATTGACGACTCACGGCGCCAGTGTGCTGAGCTTCACGCCCTTGTCGGAAGCAACCTCCCAGCAAGATTGGCTTTGGGTGTCGGAGTCCGCGGTTTACAGTGGCGAAAAGCCGGTCCGTGGCGGTATTCCAGTTTGCTGGCCGTGGTTCGGGCAGGCCGATAAACCGGGGTTGCCGGCCCACGGGTTCGTGCGTAACCAAGTCTGGGAGCTGGCATCGGTTTCCGCCGTGTCGCCGACACAAACCAAGCTGGTGCTGACCTCAGCGTCGTCGCCCGACACTTTGGCATTATGGCCGCACGCTTTTGAACTGCAATTGACGGTCACCATCGGGGAGTCTCTGGCATTGTCTTTGACGACGCATAATTTGAGCGATCAACCGGTCGATATTACCGAAGCGCTGCATACTTATTTTTCGGTGTCGAATGCGCCGGAGGTTGTGGTTGACGGGCTACAGGGCAGTGAGTGTTTTGACAAGCTCACTTACGCCGAAAGCTATTTCCAAACCGCACCGCTTAAAATTCAGCCGCCGATTGACTCGGTCTTCATCGATCAGACGGAGCCGGTAATTATTCGGGATCCGGGTTATAACCGCTGCATACGCATTGAAAAAGAATCGGCCGTATCGTCGGTGGTGTGGAATCCGGGGCCGGAAATCATCAAAGGTTTTGCCGACATGAATGACCAGGCCTGGCCGAAAATGCTGTGTGTCGAAGCCGGTAATGTGCTGCAGAATGCCGTGACCGTGGCTCCCGGTTCCGAACACACCTTGCGCATGATGTTGACGGAACAGGCGTATTCGGCCGAGTCGAGTTAAGTGGTTGATAGTGAATCGATTGATAACGGACGGAAATAAAAACGGCGCTGAAAAGCGCCGTTTTAGTTTGTGGGGTTGCGGTGAAATCTCAGCCGAAGACCATATTGGAACGCAATTTTTTCATTGCCTGTTGTTCGATTTGGCGAATACGCTCCATGGACACGCCGTATTTTTCCGACAATTCTTTTAGGCCGGTTTTGCTTTCGCTTAACCAGCGTTGTTGCAGAATGTCGCGGCTACGTTCATCCAGGCTCAGCAACGCTTGTTTCATCTGGTTCAGCTCATAATCCGCTTGGGATTCGTTTACCAGTTGCGTTTCCGGATCCAGTTCCGGGCTGACCAGTACCGGATAATTCTTTGCCGGTGACTCGTCATCGTCGGACGGCAAATCAACGGACATGTCCTGCCCATACAGACGGGTTTCCATTTCCAGTACGTCTTTACGGGTCACGCCGAGTTCTTCTGCCACGGCGTCGGCGTCTTTATCACCGAACCATTCCAACGATTTTTTCGTGCTACGCAGTTTAAAGAACAGTTTGCGCTGTGCTTTGGTGGTGGCGGTTTTGACGATACGCCAGTTACGAATCACGTATTCATTGATTTCGGCGCGTACCCAATGCACGGCAAAGGTCATTAAGCGGACATTCTCAGCCGGATTAAAGCGTTTCACCGCTTTCATCAAGCCAATGTTGCCTTCTTGAATAATGTCACCCAGCGGCAAGCCGTACCCTTTGTACGAACGGGCAATCGGCACCACATAGCGTAGAGAGGACAGAATCAGCTGGCGAGCCGCTTCCAGGTCCTGCTGATAATACAATTGTTCCGCGAGCGTTCTTTCTTCCTCAGCCGACAATTGCGGTATGGTCTGAACGGTTCTCAAATAGCTTTCAAGGTTCTGGCCAGGAGTAAGATTATTCGCGAACGGAATCAGTTGATTTGTCATGCGCTTTCTCCTTGTGTATTCGGTTTAATCATTAATGTCATCATACTACACTTTTTTTAGCAGTCAAGTCAAGAGAGTGCTAATGTTTTTTGACAAAAAATGACCAAAATATTAAAAGATTAATATTCTTTAAAAACATAAACTTGTTTTTAACTATTAAAGTTATGTGTTGGGTGTGTATGGGCTGTTGGAGGCTGCCGTGCTTGGCGAGTGCTAAAGGGACATTAAAGTCGGTTTGGAAGGGTTAAAACGGCCGAATAAGACTTCGGCCGATGGGTGAAACTGGGGTTAGTCGTCCATCGCGACTTGACCGGATTGTTGCATCATTTCCAGCCAGGCATCACGGACTTCAGTCAGAATTTCAATGGCACTGTCCAAATAAAAGGTGTCTTTTTCAAAAACCGCTTCTTGGATTGATTTGTCCGCATAGCGGTAAAGTTCATCCAGATCGAACGCCAACGGGCTGTTTTGTGTCAAGCTTAAACGGTCACGCAGGGCGTCCAGAATGGTGGTCATGCGGCCCAGGTGGAACCCTTTTTCAACCAGAGCATTGCTTTGGTGGCAGACTTTGGCCAGGTTGCCTTTATCGACCACGCCTTGCAACAGCAATAGGATGGTTTTGCTCGGGTTGTCCGCCAAGTGGGATTCCGCATTTGGGTTTTTGTTGTATTCCTGAAGAATCGGGGCTTTTACTTCGGTCGCCATATTGTGGTTGGTTGTCATGGTTCAACTCCTGTGTGCAAATGAAAGTCACATCCGCCCTTATTCATATTGTGTTGCTGAGCGATGCGTTGTCGTGTTGGGAATTGTTCAGCAGAGAGCGTGCCACAAAAGTTATTTTTAACTTAACCGGTTGAATATTAACGTTATTTCGTTTTTTAAAAACGGCCAGGCCTGGCAATTTTTGTGGAAAAAAGTGGGGGTGAAAAGCGATTGCCAAAAAAATGGCAGGTTTTAGTTTAGGGTTCTGTCGGGACTAAAATGGAAGGCCGTGAACCGCCAAGGTTCACAGCGAGATTGAGATAACTGTTTGGTGGCTGGGGAGGGGGCGTTAAAAATCTACCTGCACCGCCGCGGCGGCCCGTTTGGCTTTTTCGATGGCGTCTTCAATGGTTTCGGCGCGTGCCAGGGCAACCCCCATGCGGCGGCGTCCGGCGATTTCCGGTTTGCCGAACAGGCGCAGTTGAGTGTCCGGTTCCGCCAGCGCGTTTTCCAGACCGGAAAAGCGGGTTTGGGTGGATTGCCCGGTCGGCAAAATCACGCTGGAAGCCGATGGTCCGTGCTGAGCGATATTGGGAATCGGCAGGCCGAGAATGGCGCGCACGTGCAAGGCAAACTCGGAAACGTCTTGTGAAATCAATGTCACCAAGCCGGTATCGTGCGGGCGCGGAGAGACTTCACTGAAAATGACCTCATCGCCTTTGATGAACAGCTCCACGCCGAACAAGCCGAGTCCCCCTAATGCATCGGTGATTTGAGTGGCAATGTCTTCGGCTTTGGCGATGGCGGTGTCTGACATCGGGTGCGGTTGCCAGGACTGGCGATAATCGCCATCTTCTTGGTGGTGGCCAATCGGCGCACAGAATGCAGTGCCATTTTTATGACGGATGGTCAGTAGCGTGATTTCATAATCGAAGTCGACAAAGCCTTCAACGATGACTTTGCCTTTTCCGGCACGGCCGCCTTCTTGGGCGTATTGCCAGGCGGATTCGATGTCATTGGCGGTTTTGATGACGCTCTGACCCTTACCGGAGGAACTCATAATCGGCTTCACCACGCACGGCATGCCGATGTGTTCCACGGCGGCAAAAAAGTCCGCTTCGTTATCGGCAAACGCGTAAGGGCTGGTCGGCAAGGAAAGCGTTTCCGCGGCCAGGCGGCGGATGCCTTCGCGGTTCATGGTCAACTGGGTGGCTTTGGCCGTGGGGACGACATTGTAGCCTTCCGCTTCCAACTCCGCCAAGGTGTCGGTGGCGATGGCTTCGATTTCCGGCACGATGTAATCCGGTTTTTCCGTTTCGATGATGGCGCGTAAAGCATCGCCATCCAGCATGCTCAGGGTGTAGCTGCGGTCCGCCACCTGCATGGCAGGGGCATTTTCATAGCGGTCCAAGGCGATGACTTCCAGGCCGAGACGCTGGGCTTCAATGGCCACTTCTTTGCCCAATTCGCCGGATCCGCAGAGCAAAATTTTAGTGGCGGTCGGTGAAAATGGTGTCCCAATCTGTAACATGGCATCCCCTTTGCTTATGAGAAGTTAACGAGAAAATAGCATTATATATCGGCCGCTAAAGCTGAAAGTTGAGAGCCAATTATAGAAGATTTCATGTTCCGCTAAAAACAAAATCTGTCAAAAGAACCGGGTTGATTATGCGGAGACAAGGGAAAGAGATTATGACTCAGTTAGCACACAATTTGACTCAGGAACCACGACTGGAGCAGTTGAAAACCGAACGCCGCAGTAAAAAAGCGCCGGGTGAGCCGGAACTGTGGGGGACGGAATCAACCGACGATAAAGCCAATTTTCATCGGCTGTTGGGTGAATTGCAGTCTCGCTTTTCCGATTCGGTGGATGTGGCTTATTTGATTGAATCGGAAGTGAATCAGCGCACGGCGGACTTGTACCGTAAAGCGAATTACGATTCCTTGACGCATTTGCCGAATCGCGGCTATTTTCATGACATTCTCGATAAGCTGGTTCAGGGCGCGACGGAAAAGGACACCATTTTTTCATTGCTGTTTTTGGATCTGGACGGCTTTAAGCAGGTCAATGATACGCTTGGTCACCACATTGGTGACGAGCTGCTGCGTTACGTCAGCGGCCGTTTGGTGTCGTCGGTGCGCGACGGCGATATTGTCAGTCGCTTAGGCGGTGACGAATTCGTGATTTTATTGTCGGATGTGTCGTCCCGTGAGGACATCGAAGTTATTTGTAACCGCATCGTGACCGAAATTTCTCGCCCTTATTGGTTTGATGGCGTGGAAGTGCTGACGTCCACCAGCATCGGGGTGTCGCAATTCCCGCAGGATTCCAAACTGTCTTCCGAATTGATTGAACAGGCCGACGAAGCTTTATACGTGGCGAAATCGAAAGGCAAAAAAACCTTCCGTTTTTACGACGACGTGAAATTCGAAGTGCCGGTGAAGTCGCATGAGTTGCAACAGGCTTTCGAAGACGCGATTCAAGCATCGCAGTTTCAGACGTATGTCGAACCGCAGATTGACTTAAAACAAAGCCGTATTGTCGGCGGTTACATTTCATTGGAATGGGTCAAAGCGGATGGCAGTCGTCAGCCTTTTGAAGATTGGCAGGTGTTGCTGAAAAACAGTGGTTATGAAGAGACGCTGGGTTTGTGGCTGTTGGACACGGCCTGTTTTTACCTGAGACAGTGGTCGCAATGTGATGCGGAACTGGTGGTGACAGTGCCGGTGTTGGATGCGTTATGGCAAAAAGACGACTTTTTGACATTGTTGCTGCAACGTCTGGTGCAATATGGCATTACCGCCAATCAACTGCAATTGGCATTCGCCATGGACAAATTCGATCAGTTTGATGGTCAGTTGGTCGAGAAGCTGAAAGAGTTGTCCGAAGCCGGTTTTCAGATGACCTTGACCGGATTGGGCGCAACGCCGCTGAATTTGCCGGTGCTGTCCGGATTGAACGTGCAGGAATTCAAATTCGACCAGGCCTGGCTGAAAACGCAAATGGCTTCGGCCGCCGGTCGAAAATGGATTCAAGCGTTGATTCAGATGGGGCAGGGCTTGGATGCCTGCATGATTGCCACCGGGTTGGATGAGGAGTCTGAAGCCGTGGCCCTGAAACAATGGGGGTGCTCATTGGGGCAAGGGCCTTATTGGACGCAACCCATCGATGCGCAATCCTTCGAGCAGCTTCTTACCTAAAACGTCGTTTTTCTTAACGATGAAGGCCGCCTGAAGCGTTCGCCGTTTAAGCGGCGGATTGCGTTTTCATTTCCTTTAACATTTCCAAAATCAAACGGGCCGAATGAGTCGCCGCCTGATCGAGATACTGTTCGAATGTCACCGCGTTTTCCTTGCCGGCAATGTCCGACAGTGAGCGGATAATGACAAACGGCACGTCAAAAGCATGGCAGGTTTGCGCCACGGCGGCGGCTTCCATTTCACAGGCAATCATTTCCGGAAAGTGACCGCGGGTGGTCTCCACATCGTCCGGCAAGTGCATAAAACGGTCACCGGTGGCAATCAAACCATGCATATGGCTGACTTCCTGTAACGCTTCAATACTGTTTTTGGCGATTTCCACCAGGCCTGGGTCGGCGGTGTAGTTTTCCGGGTGGCCCGGAACTTGGCCGCGGGCATAGCCGAAAGGCGTGACGTCCACATCGTGATGGCAGACGGCCGCGCTGATGACAATATCGCCCACCTCCAAGTCCGCATGAAAGCCGCCCGCCGAACCGGTGTTGATGACGTAATCCGGTTCGTACAACTTAATCAGCAAGGCGGTGCCGATGGCGGCGTTGACTTTGCCGATGCCGGAACGTAGCAACACCACGTCCAGTCCGTCAATTTGACCGAGATAATATTCAAACCCACCGTGGACTTCGGTGGTCAGGTTTTGAATCTGGTTGCGCAGCAACGCCACCTCTTCTTCCATGGCTCCGATAATGGCGACTTTCATGTGAATTACACCTCGTTGCCAAGCTTGCGCAAGGTGTCGGTGTCCATCGCCAGTTCGTCGTTTTTATTGATGCCGATGCCGTGGTCGATGATGTTCTGGGCGATGGCTTTGGCTTCGTCCAGCGAGTGCATCTTGTAAGTGCCGCACTGGTATTCGTTCAGTTCCGGAATGTCTTCCATTTTGGCCACGTTCAAGACGTCTTGCATGGCTTTCATCCAAGCATCGGCCACGCGTTGCTCGTCCGGCGTACCAATCAAGCTCATGTAAAAACCGGTGCGACAACCCATCGGCGATACGTCGATGATTTCGACATCATCGGCATTGAGGTGCGCACGGATAAAACCGGCAAACAGGTGTTCCAAGGTATGGATGCCTTTTTCGCCCATCATGTCGACATTCGGCTTGTTGAAGCGCAGGTCGAACACGGTGATGGTGTCGCCGCCCGGGGTTGTCATGGTTTTGGCGACGCGAACCGCCGGGGCTTTCATGATTTTGTGGTCAACGGTGAAGCTGTCGAGTAGTGGCATAAGATTGTCCTTTCGTGTTTTGTGTTAAGTAACGTGCGCTTAACACCTTAATAATATTAAGGTTTTTGATTGTATTGTGTGAGCTTATTGTAACGAATCATGCTCTGTAATTCTTTGACATATTCGTGTTTTCGGGCGGAATAATTCACCAACCCTTCAGCCATTTCCAGACCGGTCAGGGGTTGGTTGTCGGCGCGGGTTTTCGCTCGGATGCTGCGCAGCTTGGCATAAGTGCTGTGGCTGTTCAGATTGTGGATGTAACTGACCACCGAATCGTAAGGGTGCTTGAAGGCCCGGACTTCATGAATCGCGCCTTTGCTACGTTGTTTCGGGACCAAGCCGCAGCCTTCGGTAAAACACCATTGGCCGAAATAGTTATTGGCCTGGCGGGCAAATCGGGAGGTGCCCCAGGCGCTTTCATTGGCGCCTTGCGCCAGCGCCAAAGCGGTTGGCACCTTGTCGATGCGTTTCAGCAGCGCGGTGCGGTCGGCGGCCTGGTTGAAATCAAACGGCTCCACGCCGTATAGGTCGGCCTGCGCTTTTAGCCAGGCCTGGTCGTTTTGGCTGGGGTCGTTTTTCAGAATAATCGATTGCAAGCGGTGGCGTTTTTCCAGTACCGCGTCATTGGCGCGGTGAACCAAAGGAGTCATGAAATCGAAAAACGCTTGCTTGCGCGGCGGACCGGCCGGGAAGTCGATGAATTTCGGAATCGCCGGCAGGGCTTGCTGTTTGACGTCGACTTTGGCCGGTGTCGGAGGGGCGATTGGCTTTTCGGGTATGGATGCCGGTTGTTGAACGGGTTTCGCCGTTTGTGCTGTGTCGGTCGTGGCCGCTGGCGCGGGGGTGTCCGATTCGGAGCAGCCGCTGATGAACAGGCCGAAAGCAATGAAAGAAAGTGGGACAAGTCCGGACGTGCGAATCATGAAAAGCGGCTCCTTAAAATGCGGTTGAAAACCGACATTATAAAAGAAAACCGCAGGTGAAGATATGACCCGAATGGTTTCGGGTCGTTTATTTAACGGTTATTTTTTGCTGTCGAAAGGGCCGTATTTAGCTTTTTCCAGCGCGGCTTTGTCACCGTTGAAGTAGGCCGGCACCGGATAATCGGCCGGGCGGAAGTTCGGATTCGGGAAATCCTTGGCGCGATCCGGATGGGTGGCGCGCGGCAGAGATTCCACATAGGCAGCAATATCATAAGCCTGGCCGACGCTCAGCACCGGCGATTTATACGTCGCACCCAGCGGCATATTGGCGTGAATGAACTTGGTGGCGGTGATGATGCGGCTCATGCCCGCGCCGTTGTTGAAGGAGTCGTTACCGGCCAACGGCGGGAAAGTGTAACTGCCGTCTTTGCCGTAAGTCGCGGTTTTCAACCCTTGGCCGTTGGCTTGGTGGCAGGCGACGCAATGTTCCGTATACAAGGATTTGCCGGCTTTCGGGTCGGCGGCGCGGTTAGGTAGGTCAACGTTGGGTAGGCCGGTGTATTGCATGGCGTCATGCGGATTGGTGCCCTTGGACAGCCAGGTGAAATAAGCGATGATGGCTTTCATTTCCGTGGAATCGTTCGGCATGGCCTTGCCGCCGCCCTGGCTACGCGTCATACAGCCGTTGACTCGGTCTTCTGGCGAACCGATGGTCATGCTGCGTTTGCGAAAATTCGGGTAGTCGTTCATGACATTGACGAATGGAATGCCGAACGGCATGGTGCCCGGTAACCCATCGGAACCTTTGATGTGGCAGCTGGTACAGTTCAGGGAGTTGCCGGAGTAACGCAGGTTCGGATTGGCGACTTTCGGGCCGACGGTCTCGACGGTTTTGTCGAGCAACTGAATGCCGTAACGAATTTCCTTGGCGTTCGGCTCTTTGTCGATATCGGCGGCTTTCGGGACTTGCCAATCCTGTACCTGGCGTTCCTTGAAGCGCTTTTCCATTTCCTTGGCCTGTTCGGCATTGAGTTTTTCGCCCACTTTATAAGGACTGATGTCCATTGCGAACAGTGAGCCGGAAAAGCCGACGGCCGCAATGAGCGTAAGGGCTGTTTTCATGTATCTCTCCTCTTTGAGAGACCTTTGTACGAGTGAATGCACGAATTAAAATGGCTAAAATTCCACATCTTTCAGCCAAAAAACTACCTAATAGCTGGCTATTAGGCGTGTTTTTTCACTAAAACCTGTGAAATTTTCTCTCATTTTCCTAACGCGCCTCACTCATACAAAGGTCTCTTGAAATAAACCTATCGTTTG
Source organism: Hydrogenovibrio thermophilus (assembly GCF_004028275.1). Lineage (NCBI taxonomy): Bacteria > Pseudomonadati > Pseudomonadota > Gammaproteobacteria > Thiotrichales > Piscirickettsiaceae > Hydrogenovibrio > Hydrogenovibrio thermophilus. The sequence goes on along the minus strand of NZ_CP035033.1, from coordinate 2,504,499 downwards.
AAAGGCTAAGGGTTTTGGGAAGCAAGTCAAGTGTAAAAAATTTTGCAGTGGTGTCGGCGGTGACGGTTTTTGGGTAGAATGGCGTCAGTGATCTCGGATAAACGGTGATGAAATGAAAGATGCGAAGCTGCGTTACGAAACGCTTTTAGAGTTGGTTGAAAATGCTCAGGACGGAATCGTCATCGCGGAAAAGGAAGACCAGGACACGGTGTTGATTTATGTGAACCCGGCGTTTGAAAAATTGACGGGGTACACGTCGGATGAAATCCTCTATCAGGATTGCCGATTCTTGCAAGGCGACGACACGGAACAAGTGCCGGTGCAACAAATCCGCCAAGCGATTGACGAGAGTGCGCCGGTGCGTACCATTCTGAAAAATTACCGTAAGGACGGCGCGCCGTTTTGGAACGAGTTGAGCGTCACGCCGTTTTATGACAAGACCGATGGCTTGACCTATTATATTGGCATTCAAAAGGATGTGACCGAAATCGTCGAGTTGAAGCAGTCACTGGAAGCCGCGCAAGCTCGCATCGCTGAATTGGAAGCGCAGCTTCCGGCAAAGTAAGCGGAATCGGTTAATGCGTGCTTGTGCCGAGGTAGCTGACGCTGAAATCGGCGGCGTCGTTCGGCGCTTTTGAACCGGAAGGCATAAACATTTGCACGCTCAGGCCGGGGTGGGCTTCCGCCCATTTTTGCCAGGCCTGGGCATTTTTCAGATCGGCATCGCTGGCGCCCGCGATGACGGCGATGTCGGCGCAACGGTTGGCTTCGAGCTGCGTCGCGGCTTGCGCATCCGGTTGCAACGTCCAAGAGCACAATAACGGGCGTCGTCCGGCCTGTTCCAGTTGCAGCGCGATGAGCGCTTTCAATACCGCATCCTGCGGTGCCAGATTCTGAACCCAAACCGATGTGCCACTTCGCCGTCTGCGATGGCGTTGCGTCAAATACAGGCGGGAATACAACCTCGGTAGTAAGACACTTTCCCAGAAAACCACCACGGCCGCTTCCTCGTCACGCAGCATCAGATGGGTGTTGATCAGTGTGTCCATCCAAAAATTGTCCGGAAAGTCCGCCAGCAAGGTGTCGAGTAGTGCATTGAGGCTGTCCAAATCCTGCTGTTGTGTCGTGGTCTTCAATTGCGTTGCAATGTCGCCGTTCTGATCCGGCAAGGACGCTTTAGGCTCCGGAAGCAGCGCTTTGATTTGGCTGATGGGAATGCCCTGTTCGGTGAGCTGGATGGCTTCTTGTAGCATTTCGATGTGTTCGGGGGTGTAAAGACGGTGGCCGGATTCGGTGCGCACCGGTTCAATCAAACCATAACGTCTTTCCCAGGCACGCAGGGTGATGGGGTTCAAGCCGGTGATTTTGGCCACTTCTCGGATGGGAACGAGGCGGGCGTCGGATGTCTTCGTATTCATAGATCGTATCTTATGCAAAACCTATACAAGCGTCAATTCAATCTTGCAGGCGCCGTTGTTTCAGCGCCTGAACCTTTTCCAAGTGACGTTGACGGCTGGCCTCCAGATCCACGATAGGTTCGGGTGTCTCCGACCATAGATCGGGTTGTGCGCCGCTGATCCAGGGCGCGTGTATCCGTTTGCTCCGCCAGTTGGCCAAGGTCGGTAACCACTGTCTGAGATAGCGACCGTCGGCATCGAATTTCTCGCTTTGACGAATCGGGTTGAACAGCCGGTAATAGGGCGCGGCATCCACGCCGCAACCGGCCACCCATTGCCAGCCCATCACATTATTGGCCGGGTCGGCATCCACCAACGTGTGGCGAAACCAGTGTTCGCCGGCCCGCCAATCGATGTCGGCGTTTTTGGTGAGCCAGGAAGCCACCAGCATCCGCACCCGGTTGTGCATCCAGCCGGTTTCCCAAAGTTGTTTCATGCCGGCGTCAATCATGGGCACGCCGGTTTCACCGCGGCACCAGGCCTGGTAGAAATCTTGATGTGCTTCATCCTGTTCCGATAACGGGGTGAAAAAGCCTTGGAATTTGGGTTGAAAAGGTGTGGTTTCGGTGTCGGGAAAATGCCACAGGATGGCGCGGGCGAATTCGCGCCACGCCAACTGGCGAATCCAGCCCGCCGCCGCAGTGGGGGTATCGGGGTTGAGCGGTGATAAGCTCAGTAAAACCGCCCGGCTATGGAGTTCGCCGAAATGCAGGTGCGGGGAGAGTTCGCTGGTGGCGGCCAAGGCCGGAAAATCGCGGTCATGGGCATAATGCGACAAACGGTTTTCAACGAAATCATCCACTTTTTGCCAGGCCTGCACTTCGCCGACCTGCCAATGTTTGAGGATTTTCTCCGCCCAGGGTTGATTGCGAAGCGCCGACAAATGTTGCGGCAGGCGGTCGTGTTCCGGTGGGCAGTCAATGCGCGCCGTGACACGGAAGTCCAATGGCGTTTCGTCGAAAGGCTCGACGTCGCCGATGCGTTGCATCAGGGCGTTGTAAAAGGGGGTGAAGACTTTATAAGGTTGGCCGGATTGGTTGCGAACCGTTTCATAAGGCAGCCAGTTTTCGGTCTCGAAGGGCGTTAAGGTGACGTTCCGTTCTTTGCAGATGGTCAGCGCGGTTTGTTGCAGGGTTTTAAAGGGGGCGCCCAGTTGGAAGGTGTAATGCACCCGTTTGATTGAATAAGTGTCGAGCAAGGTTTGAAAACGCTCGGCAAAGTCGCCTTCGATTAACCACAAGGCACCGCTTTGGTTGGCCAGGCGCTGTTTCAGGTCGAGCAAACTGTCCGCCAGCCAGGCCGAGTTGGCGTCGCCGACGGTGTGTTTCGGGTCATGAAAATAGGCGACAATCACCGCATCGTCGTTTTGGGCGGCGGAGCTTAAAGCGGTTTCCAGCGCCGGGTGATGCTGAAGCCGTAATTCGCGTTGGAGCCAAACCAATGTCGTCATAAGTGCCTCAATTGGATGTTGTTGGCAAGGCGTCGGTCAAATCGGTTTTGACGGCTTCGGATAAGGGGGTGTCACCCAGCCAAATGCCGAAATAAACCGCTTTGAAGCCTTGCGTGCGATCCTGGTATTTCAGTTTGTTGTTTAAACGTAATTGTACGCCGGTTTCCGGTTGATACGCCAATTCATAACAGTCCTTCGGTTGCACGGCTTCATAGTGCTGGTGCAACCGTTCGGTTGCCAGACGCAGGGCGACCGGAAGTTGTTTGGGCAGGGCTTGGTCGGCGGCCTCGATGAATTCCTTTTCAGTGAGGCCAACGCGATAGCACAGTTCGAGTTTCAATGGAGTTTGGTCGGACAAAAGATCTGTTTGCGTGGTGCCGGGCTGGGCCCAGAGGGTGGCGTCGTAAACCGGAATCAGCCCGGCCCAGTAACCGGTGGCTTGGCCGACCGGCTGGAGCGCAACGGTTTGCGCCAGGCCTGACGATAAACCGAGGCCGCTAAAAACGAACACGAGTAGGCGCTTCATGCGCTGCCGCCTTTACGGAAAAACAAGGTCACTTCCCCGACTTTGAAGCCCCATTTCGTCACCTCCGCCCGATTAATCAGCGTGGTGGCGTCTTGTAGGTACATCCAGTCGTCAAACTGAACGTGGATGGTGCTGTCCTGATACGGTAAATCAAGGGTGTATTGCCAGTTCAGCGCCGGGCCGGCGGATTCCCCACGGGCGAACCCGATGACGTCACCGGCTTGCCCGAGATACTGGTTTGGGGCGGTTTCGACGATGGTCCAGATGCGGGTTTGGCGTTCCCCGTCGTCATAGACGAAACGTTCGTCGAGGATCAGTTGCGGCAAACCGTCTTCGGTTCGGGACACGGTCCCGGTAATGTCCACCGTGAAACGGCGTACCAGTTCGCCGCTGCGGTTCTGGAATTGTCCCCAGGCCTGGGTGTTTCCGGCAAAGTATTCAAACAAGTCGAACTTGGGTTCCAGCGATGCGTACTGGCTGACCGGTGTGTGACTGCAAGCGGTCAGGGTTAAGGGCATGAGGCACAACAGTATACGTTTCAACACGCGCACACCTCCTGTGGGGATTGTTTTTGTAAGGTGATTTGGTAGACGGAAATGTGTTCCTGCTCAAACCCAACCCGACAATAATCCAGGTAATAACGCCACAATCGGCGGAAATGCACGTCGTATCCGAGCGATTCGAGGGCGAGCGTGTGTTTATTGAATTCGGTTTGCCAGTGTTGCAGGGTGGTGGCGTAATCCTGCCCGAAAGCGAAGTCGTCCAGCCAGTCAAAATGGTGGCGCACCGCCAGCTGTTTCAGTTGCGTCAGGCTTGGAAGCAGACCGCCCGGGAAAATGTAGGCCTGGATGAAATCCACGCTGTTTTGGTAGTCTTCCGCCACGGCTTCGTCGATGGTGATGATTTGCAACACCGCCTTGCCGCCCGGTTTGAGGTTTTGCTGCAGTTGCGTGAAGTAGGTGTCCCAATACTCGCGACCGACGGCTTCGAACATTTCAATGCTCACGATGTGGTCGTATTGCCCGGTTTCGTGACGGTAATCCTGTAACACCGGTTGGGCAAAGACGGAGAGTTCCTGTTTGGCGAGGCGTTCTTCCGCGTATTGCCGTTGCTCTGTCGACAGGGTTAAGCCTTTGGTTCGCACATTGCGTTGCGCCGCGGCTTCCAGAAAACCGCCCCAGCCGCAACCGATTTCCAGAATCGTTTCGCCCGGTTGCAGGTCGAGTTGTTCGAAAATGCGTTGGTATTTGCGGCGTTGGCTTTGGGCCAAATCCGTCGAATCGTTTTCGAAAATACCGCTGGAATAGGTCATGCCCGAGTCCAGCCACCGGCGATAAAAATCGTTGCCGAGGTCGTAGTGGGCGGCGATGTTGCGGCGACTGTTTTGCAGGGAATTATGCCGACGGCGGTGTTGCCACAGATGCCACCAACCGAGTGGCTTTTGGGCGTTTAGCAGATGCGCCAGCGCTTGCCGGTTCTGGTGAGCGAAGGTCATCAGGTGGTACAGAGACGGGCTGTCGATGGTGTGTTCGACGTACGCCTGGGTGACGCCGAGTTCGCCCTGGGTTTTCAATAAAAACAGAAAACGCAACATGGCGGTGATGGTCAGATCGGCGTGGACGCCGTTTTCGGTGCCTTCAAAGCGATAGGCTTCATTGCGGTAACGGATGGTCAAGCTGCCGAATTGAATGCGGTCGAACGGCAGGCGTTTAATCAGCCGTTGCCAGACAAAGTTCGGCAGGAGTTGTTCGAGCGGATGAGTGATTATTTTGAACATAGTGTCATCTCCGAGTGGCTGTGTTGAATGTCGTTCAAGTGTTCCGGGGTGCGGTGAAATTTCCCGCCGCGTAGCCAGATTTTCAGCGCCCACCAGTGAATCAGTCCCAGCACTTTGAGGGCGTGGAACGGAAAGCGCAGGAAGGCTTTCAGTAGCACGCTGTCTTTCAAGGGCTGTTGTTTGCCGGATTGGGTGGCGAGCAGGCGGGGAGTACCGTCTTCGAATTGTTTGATGCCGAGTCGATAGTGTTCACCCGGGGCGGCGAAGCGGAATTCGTAATGGCTGTTCATGCCGATAAACGGCGAAACGTGAAAACGTTTTTCCGCACAGCTTTGGATGGTGTGTGCCTGTTCGTCCAGCGGTTGTCCCTGATTGGCGAGCACGTAATGATGCCTCTGCCCAAAGGTGTTGCTGACTTCGCCGATGATGGCGATGAGTCGGTCGTCGGCATCAAAGGCGTACCAGACCGCCAAGGGGTTGAAAGCCATTCCCAGTAACCGTGGGATGCAGACCAGTTCCACTCGGTTTGGCGGCGTGTCGATGGCGTATTGCTTTAACAGTTCATTTATCCATTCCCGCCAGGCCTGGCCGTTTCGTGCCCCGAAATCCGCGGTGTTGACTTGAATCAGGTTGAAGCGGTTCAGTGAGAGCCAGCGCAGTGGCCGCACTTCCTCTTCGAAACGGTCAATGTCGATTTTAAGGCCCAATACCCGGTATTTGAAACGATACGGTACATCGCCAAAGCGTTGGTGCATGACTTGGCCGTCGTAGAGGGCGCTAGGCATGGCGCACCTCTTTCGGTTCGTCTGACGTCGTTTGCCAGGGTGGGGTCACGCCGAAGGCTTTGGCAATATTGACGGCGCTGCGCAGTCCGTCTTCGTGGAAACCGTAGCCGGTGTAAGCGCCGGCAAACCACAGGTTGTGGCGGCCTTGTAATTGTGCCAACGCGTCTTGTGCGGCCATGGCAGCCTGGTCGAACACCGGGTGATTGTATTCGAAGATGGCCTGGGTCAAGTGCGGTTCGGGTATTTGCGTCGGGTTGAGGGTGACAAACACATCTTGCTGGGTGGGCAGGGATTGCAATTTGTTCATCCAGTAGGTGACGGCAACACGGTTTTCGGTCACATCGGTGTTGCGCAGGTAATTCCAGGCGGCCCAGGTCATGCGGCGTTTCGGCATGAGTACACGGTCACTGTGCAGGTAAGCGATATTTTTTTGATATTGGAAAGCGCTTAAGGCTTGGAATTCCGCTTGCAGCGCGTTCGGTATCAAGGCATAGCTTTCGTCGGCGTGGCTGGCGAACACCAGGTGGTCAAAACCTTCGTACACGCCTTGCGGGGTTTGGATGCTGTAATGATTCCCGTGCCGGGTGATGGCTTCGACTTGCGCGTTGGTGTGGGCGTTGAAAACGCCGCTTGAAACCACCCTGTCGAAAATGGCGTGGATGTATTGGTGACTGCCGCCGCAGATGGTCTGCCATTGTGGCCGGTTTTCGATGTTCAGCAAACCGTGGTTTTCAAAAAACTGCAAAAAGCTGCGTACCGGGAATTTGAGCATGGTTTGGGTCGGGCACGACCAGATGGCCGCCGCCATCGGCAGCAGGTAATGATGAATCAGCGGGTCACTGAAGCTGTTGTCCGTCAGGAAGGTTTCCAATGTTTGCTCGGGCGTGTAAGCCGGGTCGGCGGCCAGAGTTTGTTTGCCCAGTCGGTTGAAACGAATGATGTCGGTCAGCATTTGCCAGTGGGTGGGCGAAAACAGGTTGCGACGTTGGGCAAACAAGGTATTGAGGTTGTTGCCGGAATATTCGATTTCGCCCTGATTGATCGACACGGAAAAACTCATCTCGGTCGGTTGGGTGGCGATGTTCAGGAAATCCAGCATGTCGGTCAGCAACGGATAATTGGGTTCGTTATACACAATGAAACCGGTATCGACGGCCACCGGGCCGCAATCAGCCGTCTCCAGCGACACCGTATGAGTGTGTCCGCCGAAGTAATCGTTTTTTTCCAACAAGGTCACGTCGTATTGCTGGCTGAGCATCCAGGCGCTGGCCAGTCCGCTGATGCCGCTGCCGATGACGGCGATTCGAGGGGTTTGCGTTGTTCCGTTTGTCATAATCTTCGTGCCTCTTAGCAAGAAATCGCTTTAAAAAGCCTTTTGTATAACTTCTTGTATATATTTATACATAAGTTGTACAATGTGTGCAAGCCATTCAAGAATGTTTTTACAAATTCAATCGGATTAAGGAGGCGATTATGGCGGTAATGTGGATTGTCGGGGCGTCGTCCGGTATCGGTTTGCAGCTCACGGAACGCTTGTTGCAGGCAGGTTATCAGGTGGTGGCGTCGGCCCGGAATGCCGAGAAAAGTGCCGATTTGTCGGCATTGAAATCACAGTTTCCCGGGCAGTTGGCCTGTTTGGATGTGGATGTTTCGGTGCCGGAATCCTTGCCCGATAAAACCGCCCAGGCCTGGCGGATTTTCGGGCAGGTGGATGTGTGGTTCTACAATGCCGGAACCTATACGCCGTCGCCCTGGCAGGAAGCCAAATGGTCGGATTATCTGACGATGACGCAGGTCAATTACCTCGGTTGTGTGGCGTTGCAATTGGCGGTAAGGGATGTGTGGTTGCGCCACGATAAACCGCCGATGCGCTGGGTGTGGAACCTGAGCATCGCCAGTCAGGTAGGGCTGCCGTATGGTGGCGGTTACTCCGCGCCGAAGGCCGCTCTTTTTAATCTGGCGGAATCGCTTCAGCCGGAATTGCAACAAGCCGGCATTCGACTGCAAGTGGTGAATCATGGTTTTGTGAAAACCCGTCTAACGGCCAAGAATACCTTTGAGATGCCGGGGCTAATGACACCGGAAGCGGCGGCGGAACGCATCGCCGATTGGTTGGCGAGCGACTCTCATGGTTTTGAATTGCATTTTCCGAAAAAATTGACGTGGGTGTTGAAGTTGTTGCGGTGTCTGCCCTCGCGTTGGGTGTTTGCCTTGACCCGGAGGATGTTGAAACATGCGTGATCATACAACGGATTTGGACGCTTATGCGGCGGCGTTTGAAGCCTTGACGCCTCAAAATCTGGCCAGCGATTTGGGGCCGTTTTATGCCGAACAGGCCTATTTTGAAGACCCGTTCAATCAGGTTTATGGTTGGGAGGCGATCGAAGCGATTTTCGAACACATGTTTCACACCGTGCATCATCCGAAATTCGACGTGTTGACGCGTGCCTTGAACGGCGATACGGCGTTTTTGGAATGGCAATTTACGTTTTTTGACCGCCAGTATCAGGGGCATAAAATCTACGGCACGTCGAAAGTGGTGTTTGATGCACAGGGTCGGGTATTGTCTCACGTCGATTATTGGGATACCGGCCTTTATATTTATCAAAAAGTGCCGGTGTTGGGTGCCATTATCCGTTGGATTAACCGCAAATTGAGACCGGCGAAATGAGGTTTAAGCCCCTGACTGCGGGCCGGAAAACAGGGGCTTCCTGGTCGGTGGACGTCGGTTATGGCTTGATGGGCTTACCGCTGGCGTTGTTGGGGTTGCCGTTTTATTTTTACATGCCGAATTACTGGTATGAAAACTGGGGCGTGAGCTTGGCGGCCATCGGTTTGGCGCTTTTCGTGACTCGAATCGCCGATATGGTCACCGACCCTTTGGTCGGGTTGTATTCCGACCGTTGGGAGTCGCGTTTCGGTTATTTGCGGCAAACGCAATTCGGTGCGGTGTTATTGATTGTGGGTACCTGGCCGTTGTTTTTTCCTTTCGCGTCTCTTTTTCAGCAGTATACATTCGGCTATTTGGTGGTTTGGAGTTTTGTCGCTTTTCTGGGGTGGACCTGGCTTGCGGTGCCGTATCAAGCCGTGGTGTCCCGATTGACGCATGATCCTGACGTGAAGACCCGTTTGACGTCTTTTCGTGAAGGTTTCGGTCTGGCTGGGGTGATGTTGGCGTTGAGTCTGCCGGTTATTCTGTCGGAGACGCCGACGTCTCAGCCGGTCTTTGAGGTGTTGTTCGGGGTGTTGCTGGTGACCCTGCTGGTGGCGGTGGCTGTTCAGTCCGGGCGATTTCGTGAGACCTTGAAACGTAAACGTCCCGATTCGGTTCGGGTGACGTCAATCCGGTCGTTGTGGCGTCATCATCGCTGGAGTTTTGGCATTATGCCGGCGTATTTTTTCAATGGGTTGGCCAATGCCTTCCCGGCGACGCTGTTCATGTTCTTTGTGAGCGATGCATTGCAGATGGAAGCGCAAGCAGGCGTGTTACTGGCGGTGTTTTTCGTGTCCGGTGTGTTGGGGTTGCCTTTTTGGTTCTGGCTATCCACCAAGGTGGAAAAGTACCAGGCCTGGGCGTTTTCCATGTTGTTTTCCGCCATCAGTTTCACCGGCTTGATTTGGGTGGGGGTCGGAGATTTTTACGCTTATTTAGCCATCTGTGTATTGACGGGTTGGAGTTTGGGTGCAGACTTGGCTTTGCCGTCTTCCTTGCAAGTGGATTTGGTGCACCGCTTGGAAAAACAGTCGGCTCAGGCGGCCGGTACCTTGTTCGGGTTGTGGGGCCTGCTGACAAAACTCGCCATCGCGTTGTCGTTGGGTATAGCCTTGCCGCTCATGGATTTATTGGGATTGGAGCAGGGTTCCACATCGGCTATAACGGCCTTGTGGTGGATGTACGGGGTCATTCCGGTGTGTCTGAAGTTGTTCGCGGTTGGGTGGGTGTTGTGTTTCGGGCGCCAGTGGACATAAACCCGTTTTAAGGCATGAGGCGGTCGAGGAAAACGATTAACAGCAATAGAATCAGGCTGGCGAGTATCGGCGGCCAGTAGCGCGGTCTGGTTTGCATGATTTTTTTGCGGGTTTTGGTCGGGAAGGGCAAATCCCCTTTGTACATGCGCACCGCTTTGACGAACTCCGCTTCCATGTTTTTACCCAGGCCTTTGGCCATTTTTTGGGCATTGCTGACTGTATATTTTTTCGCCATGGCACGGGCGAGCGAATTCATATTGCATTGCAGCAATTCTTTCTTGCGTTGCTCCAGCGGTAAGGTGAGCAACCAGTCGATGATTTCATTATCCAGTTCGGTTTTAAATTCTCGTTTGCCCATAGCGGCATACCCAATGACAGGTTTTTCGGGATTTCAATGAACCGGTTTGCGGTTCTGGGGGAGATATTGAAACTTTATCATAAAATGTATCGGCAGGGGATAGCAGAAAATGACTAAAAAATGGATGACGGGTGTCAAAGAGAGGATGAAAGCGGTGAAGCGCCTTCGAGGATAATGGTGCGGATGGGGAGACTTGAACTCCCACGGGTTTTACCCCACAGAGACCTGAACCCTGCGCGTCTACCAATTCCGCCACATCCGCATGATGTTTGGAAGGCGCATTATTATCAATGGCTTGACGCTTGTCAAGCAGGAAAAGAAGTTTGAATGAGGGTGGCCGGTTTTTTTGAGTGCCGGAAATGAAAAAGCCCGAGATGAACTCGGGCTTTAAAGGTGGTGCGAGCGGAGAGACTCGAACTCTCACACCAAAGGCACCAGAACCTAAATCTGGCGTGTCTACCAATTCCACCACGCTCGCAAAAATGTGGTGGCCACACCTGGAATCGAACCAGGGACACAAGGATTTTCAATCCTTTGCTCTACCGACTGAGCTATGTGGCCGTATTTTGATTCGGCGTATTGTATAGAGAGGCACTGAGGCTGTCAAATTTAATTTTAAAATTATTGGAATTTTTTTAAGTGCCCAGATCGTGCCCAATCAGAGCCCAGATTGTTAAATAATTGTTAAAAACGACAACAGGACTGAAAACTATGTGTGAATAGACCTTATTTAATCTTTACTTGTCATTTCTTGAAACTTTTCATCTGAAATATATTCAACTAAATCTGCTATTTCGCAGTCAAAGTATTTGCATAGTTTGTTGAGCGTTTCAGTTGATGTGCTATACCCATGCTGAGTATTAATTTTGGTAAGCGTCATTCTATTGATTCCTGTTGCTTCAGCAATTTGTTTTAGAGTAACTCTTCGCCCATCTAGAAATTCTTTTTTTGCAATTAATTCTTTTAATTTAAATCTTATCATTGCCTATTCCAGTAATAAAAAGATACATATATATATCTAATAATGCTTGACGCGTGCATTAATGTGTTTATAATGATTCTTAAAAGATATATATATTTATCTTTTATATCTTTTTGTTTATCTTTTAATAATGGAGAATGATAGCATGAATATTACCTATTTAACCACTGAAGAATTATCTCAGCGTATTAAGTACAACGCCAGAACAATTCGTAATGATCTTAAAGATAGCGTGTTGCTAGAGGGGCGCCATTACATTAGACCATTTGGTCAACGTAAAATTTTGTTTATTTGGGAAAATATTGAAGAGGATATGTATAACGCTTCAAATAACTCAATTTACTCTGTTCCTATGGCAAACGGAGGTGTTTGTTATGGCAAGCATTAGAGCCCGTTCAGGAAAATTATTTTTTGATTTTCGTATTTTAAATGAAAGGTGCCGAGAGCAGACCGCCTTACCCGATACTAAGTCAAACCGTAAAAAGTTAACCAAGATATTGGATAGGATTGAAGCTGAGATTACGTTAGGTACTTTTGAATACGAAAAGTATTTTCCAAAAAGTCCAATGGTAGAAAAAATCCGCAAGATCCAAGCAGAGATGATGACAGGTTATACCAAAACACCATTGTTTAAAGATTTTGTTGAGGAGTGGTTTTCAGAAATGGAACCAACATGGCGAAAAGCCACTGCGGATGGTTATCGAAGTTATCTAGATAAGCGTTTAATTCCGCATTTCGGAGAAATGGAGGTCAGCAGCATCACCAAAGCAGAGATCTTAAAGTACCGAGCACACGTCGCCAAACAGTCCGCCGGTAAGTTAAAGTCTAAGACGATTAATAAATTTATTAAGTGTCTAAATATGGTTATGAATGAAGCCGCTGACCGATATGATTTTACGCCACCACACCTCAATATCAAGCCTTTGAAAGAAGAAAAGATACATATCGATCCTTTTTCTATTGAAGAGGTTAATCAGATTCTTGCACAAGTGCGTCCTGATTGGCGAGACTATTTATTAGTTCGTTTCTTTACTGGGATGCGTACTGGAGAAATTGACGGTCTTAAGTGGGAGCATGTTGATTTTTCTCGTCGAGAAATTCTTGTTCGCGAGACTTATTCTGCAGGTCGATGGGAGTACACCAAAAATGATGGGTCTCAACGAGAAATCGAGATGTCCACATTAGTCTATAACACCTTATCAAAACGGTTTAAAGAACGAGACCCAAAATCTGAGTTGGTGTTTTGTACTGGAAATGGTGCGCCTGTTCATACACCTAACTTCTTAAGAAGGGTTTGGAGGCCATTACTTTCTTATCTTAAGCTCAAGTACCGTAAACCTTATCAAACGCGTCACACTGCCGCTACGATTTGGTTAGCAGCAGGGGAAAATCCAAACTGGATTGCCAAACAAATGGGGCATTCAACTACTTCGATGCTTTTTACTGTCTACGCTCGTTACGTTCCCAACCTAACCCGTAAGGATGGTTCAGCGATGGAACGTTTGTTGGCGTCGAACATTGATGGTTTTCATGTAGCGGCTAATAAAAAGGAAACCGTTGATGAAGAGAAGCCAGAAAATTCTGAGGTACTTGAACAACAAAATGAAATTGCATTCTGGGATCAGATCTTGCAGAACACGCAAGACTATCGTTCAGGAGGTAATCAATGAATATCACTTACTTAAAGCCCTTTTTAATTCACAAGCCTCACAAGATTATGTTGAGTCAACTTGACATGAAAGGTATCTAATCGAAGATCCTAAAGTGGTTATGAGCCTGGTTAATAATCTTAAATATCTATTTAATATTCAACCAGGTGATTATATGACTTTTGTTCTAGGTTTCGGAGAATGCAAGACAAATGATGAAGCCCTTAAGTATTGGGTGATGGATCAATTAAGCCAAGAACCAGTTGGTTATGATGATGTATTGAGATTTTTAATTGATTCACTAAATTCGCAGTTGATGATGGAAGCGTTTTAAGGAGTTCATTCTGATAATGATTTAAATCTTTCAACACTTAAGTATGTCGGCTATAAAGAACGGAAAGAAGTTGCTGCCGATTTAAAACAAATTTATCAATCCGTTACCGAGGAGGAAGCCCTACTTGAATTAGATAAGTTTGAACAAAAATGGAAGGCTAAGTTTCCAAGTATCAGTAAGTCTTGGAGAAGAAAATGGGATAATGTTGCCACTTTATTCCTGTATCCAGAAGCGATTCGAAAAGTGATTTATACCACCAATACCATTGAATCACTTAACTCAGTAATTCGTAAATCCATTAAAAACCGTAAGATTTTCAATCATGACAATTCGGCATTTAAAATTGTATTTTTGTCGATTGAGTTAACCTCTAAAAAGTGGACAATGCCAATTAGAGATTGGAATTCTGCTATGAACCAGTTTATGATTATTCACGAAGATAGATTAGATAAGTATCTGTAAGAATTATAGCGAAGGAGACTAGTATGAGCTGTTGTTCCACGAGTGACGATTCTTGTTCAAAGCGGGCTGATAAGCTTACATGCCCTGTAAATAATAAGCTGTATCAAAGCGTATCTCCACTTACAGTACTTCATAACCTGCTAGCGCCTTGGAAAAATTTTTCCGCAGAGGTAACTTATTATTTTTGTGATGACCCTGACTGTGAAGTTATTTACTTTTCTGACTCGGGTTCAATTTTCAAAAAACCAGATATTCGAAGTCTGTTCAAGAATACGAAAGCAGATACTAATGATGACTTGATATGCTATTGTTTTGGAGTGTCTAAAACAGACTATTTAGATAACCCAGGAACTAGAGAATTTGTAGTTGAGCAAACTAAATTGAAACATTGCGCTTGCGAAGTTCAAAACCCTTCAGGAAAATGCTGTTTAAAAGATTTTCCTAAAGGAAGCTAGTTTTATTTTTTAACGGTGAGCATTTACACAAAATTATTTACAGGCTCGTATGAAAAACCCCACAATAAAAGGTTTTTAGAATCTTGTTACACTTTTCAATTGTCTTTTTTGATCTTAAAATCATTGTAAAGTGATGTCACTACAGTTGAAAATAAAAACTGGCTGTAATCTTTGTTAATACTCACAAGTGATGAAGTTATTCTGGCAGCTGTATCGGCAACAAACAACTCAATTAACTTACTTTGTTTGTACCTGCTAAGTTTACTTTTTTATAGTGCTATCTTTAAATAATTTTAGTTATCTAGGGCAACCCCGTATTTTTTAGATAAATATAAAAAATAAAACATATTTAAAAAATTAATTAGCATTTATTAGTTTAAACAACTAGAATCAAACCATATTTATCAAATAAGCGTTGCAATAAACATCATGTTTAAACGGTTTTTCCTTATCATTTTTATCTCACAAACTCTGGCATCAACTGCCTGGGGTGGGGTTTCTATGTCGGATTTTACCCATGTTGAAAAAACAAGAATGCAAATCATGCATCAAATGATGGATATAAACCCTGAAACAATGCAAGTTAATGCTGGCAAAATGAGTTCCATTGACAGTAGTATTATGCCTGCACAAATAAACGTTTCTGGAATGGATTGTTCCAATTGTGATGACAGTCAATGTCATAACTTACTTTGTTATTCCATTCACGCTGCGCCAATTTATTATTTTAATAACATTCCACAATGGCAATCTAGCCCCAATATTCAAACCGGTTACCCTACCTTGACAATCGCTGTTCGCGATTACGCAATAAAACCAGAAACCCCACCACCATCCGCTTAATCTCGGCAACTTTATTCACTAGAGCTCTCTTCAAAAATTTGGAAACGTTTATTGTTACGTATTCAATGACATATTGAAAAAACTCAGTCAATGACTTTGCCAAAACACTCAACTGCAAAACAAATCTGTTTTAAATTAATTGAATGTTTTAAGAGGTTAATCATGAATACATCAAATAAAAGCGTACAACCGCAACTGGGCCGACGCCAGTTTGTAAAAGGCATTGCTTTAAGCACCATTTCAGCTGCCATAGGATCTCATCTGCCTTCAGCTTGGGCTAAAGAAGAATTTTCAGCAATCGGTACAGGGAATTTGAACCCTAAACAGCCCGTTTTAATTGGACCTGAATTTGATTTAACTATTTCAGAAACCCCTGTCAATATTACAGGTTCTCCTGTCAAAGCAACCTTAATCAACAACTCTTTACCCGCCCCAACATTGGTTTGGCGTGAGGGAGAGACTGTAACCATTCGCGTAAAAAATACTTTGTCGGTTGATACGTCAATTCACTGGCATGGCATTATTCTTCCCTTTCAAATGGATGGTGTGCCGGGCTTAAGTTATGACGGCATCAAACCTGGTGAAACATTCACCTATCAATTTACTGTGCAGCAACATGGGACCTATTGGTATCACAGTCATTCCGAATTTCAGGAGCAAACCGGATTGTATGGAGCACTGGTTATTTTACCCAAAAAAGCAGACCCACTGGATTACGACCATGATTTCGTGATTCAGCTGTCAGACTGGTCAGACAGTGCGCCCGAGACCCTTTATTCAAACATAAAGAAAATGGGAGACTATTACAATTACAGCCAAAGAACGGTGGGTGACTTTTGGCATGAAGTCAAAACCTACGGCTTCTCCAAAGCATGGGAAAAACGGAAAATGTGGAACCAAATGCGCATGACAGACCGTGATTTATCCGATGTCACGGGAGCAACCTATACCTATTTAATGAATGGACTGTCGCCTAAAGCGCATTGGCGTACCGTCATTGAATCAGGCAAAAAAGTGAGATTACGATTTGTAAACAGCTCTGCAATGACTTTTTTTGATGTCCGTATCCCGGGCTTAAAAATGACAGTGGTTGCAGCAGATGGAAATTTAGTCCAACCGGTTGAAATTGACGAATTCCGTATTGGCGTTGCCGAAACTTATGACGTCATTGTCGAACCGGATACGTCGAAACAGGCTTATGCAATTTTTGCACAAGCAATTGACCGCTCTGGCTTCGCTATGGGTTCGATCACATCGGATCCGACTCAATTAGCCGACACGCCTGAAATGGACCCTTTACCCATCTTAAGCATGACCGATATGGGCATGGAAATGGACATGGGTTCCACGTCACACCCAATGAATATGGATGGTGAAATGGAAGGAATGAACCCTTCATCTCAATCAATGGACATGAGTAACGGTTCCCAGAGTATGAAACATTCTGATCATAATTCGATGAATGGAACGAAGCATGATATGAGTTCCATGCAACAACAAGACTATGGCCATGCTTTGGCTATGGAGAAAAGCCAAATGGGGATGGATGTCAGCAATGTTGACCATTCCAAGCATGCTCATGGAATGGATAACATGAACGTGAATCTGGATGATATTACGATTCCGATGGACATGAACCCTCAGTTACCTCAAATAAAAACACCTTCAGCAGAGGGTGCTCAAATTGGTATGAGAGCAATGGCTCCTCAATATAGGCTGGATGATCCGGGGGTCGGACTTAGAGAAAATGGCCGGAAGGTTTTGACATATGCCGACCTAAAAAATCGCTTCCCGACCCGTCATGACCCGAAACCGACCAAGGAGCTGGTTATGCATTTAACCGGAAATATGGAGCGTTACATGTGGTCGATAAATGGCATTCCTTTTGAAAAGGCCGAACCACTTAACTTTCAATATGGTGATCGAATTCGTATTACCTTTATTAATGACACGATGATGAATCACCCTATGCACCTTCATGGCGTTTGGAGTGACCTTGAAACGGGAGATGAAAACCATATTCCCCGTAAGCACACAGTCATTGTCCAGCCTGGCTCTAAAATAAGTTATCGAGTCACCATGGACGCAAAAGGCGACTGGGCTTATCACTGTCATTTGCTTTATCACATGATGGGAATGTTCAGAAAGGTACAAATCCGATAATCATGTTTAAAGAACCAACCCTATTTGAAGGAAGCATCATGAATACACATATTAAGAAATTACCGATAGTATTATTACTTTTCACATCAACTTACAGCCATTCCTCTTTTGCGCTAAGCGAATACGATCCTTTGTTGGCGGGCTTAAGAGTCAATCAGCTTGAAAAATCCACCCAACAAGGTGAGCCGTTATCCTGGGATGCATCAGCCTGGGCTGGAAAAAACTGGCATAAGGTTTACCTAACCTCGGAAGGGGAATCATCAAATGGTTCGACCGAATCCGAAAATCAGTTGTTATACAGCACCCCTGTTGAAAGGTTTTGGGATTTGCAGGCGGGGATAGGCTATGACGAAACCCCCGAAAACAGCCAAACTTGGGGAGTAGTTGGTTTTCAAGGCTTAGCACCTTACTTTTTTGAAATAAATTCAAGATTACTTGTTAATGACAAGAATGCAGGGTTCCGCTTGGATGCAGAATATGAAGCGCTATTCACACAACGATTGATTTTAACTCCTAGTCTTAAATTGAATGCCTATACATCAGATGATAAAAAAATGGGGATTGGGTCAGGCTTATCGTCTACAGAATTGGGGATGCGGCTACGTTATGAATTTAGTCGAAAGTTTGCACCCTATATTGGTGTGAAATGGAACCAGGCTTATGCAACAACGGCTGATTATAAAAAAGAGGAAGGTGCTAAAACATCAGAGACCAGCCTTGTGGCAGGACTGCGTTTTTGGTTTTAACACTTAACAACAAGAGAAAGTCAAAATAGACTTTCTCTGTTTTAAATCAAGGAATATGACATGAAGTTATTGGTTTTAATATTAACAAGTTTGAACCTATTTGCTTGTTCTTCCAAAGACGATCTCTCTGAAGCCAGCCAAAACACAAAACGTTGGTATTCATCAAGTGATGTCAAAATAGGACAGCACCTCTTCAAACAGCATTGTGCTGTCTGTCATGGAGAAGAAGCTCAAGGGCTGGCCGCCGACTGGAAGCAACCACTCGTTGATGGCAGTTACCCTGCTCCACCTCTCAACGGAACCGCGCACGCATGGCACCATTCTCTCAACGGACTTAACAGAACTATTTTACAAGGTGGAATTCCACTTGGCGGAACAATGCCGGCTTTTAAGAATAAATTAACACCGGAAGAACGGCTACAAGCCATCGCTTATTTTCAAAGTTTCTGGTCGAATAAAATCTACCAGGCCTGGCTAGAAAGAGGAGGGTTAAAAAATGACCGCTAACAATCAATCCTCACAGCGTACGACAGGAGAAAATATGAACAGACGACAATTTATCCAAAAAAGCCTGATTGGGCTGACGCTCCTTCCTCAGGCAGGCAATGCCATGGGAACGTTACTTGGCGGGGTTGGACAGGACGATTTTATCCATCCTGTTTTTCCTAAAGTGGACTTTTACCTTCCGGATTTAGAACAGGGTCAACCTCTTAATGGAAAGCAGCGCTTTACATTAACACTGCAACAGGGAAAAACGAAGATCCTGCCCGATGTCACGACTCAGACCATTGGCATCAATCAAGATTTTTTAGGCCCCGTCATTCGGATCAAAAAAGGCCAAAAGCTTCGCATGGAAGTCACCAATCAACTGAATGAAGTGGCGGCACTTCACTGGCATGGCATGATTTTGCCTGCAACAGAAGATGGCGGGCCTCACCAACCCATCTCCCCCGGAAAAACCTGGATAGCCGAATGGGACGTGATTAATGAACCCTCCACATTATTTTACCATTCACACACGCACCAACATACCGGATCCCAAGTTTGGCGTGGTTTAGGCGGACAGATGCAAGTGGTTGATGAAGAACGCGATGCCGAACTGGGGCTGCCTCATGAATATGGAATGGATGATTTCCCGGTCATACTCATGGATCGCGCTTTTGACGAAACCGGAGAATTCATCTACAGCAATGAACGGATGAACAAAATGCAAGGCATGCACGGCGACACCATGCTGGTGAATGGCCGAGCCAACTCCGTTTTACGTCCTCAAAAAGATCGTATTCGTTTAAGACTGCACAATGCTTCCAATGCACGTTTTTACGATTTGGTGTTTTCAGACAAGCGTTCTTTTCAAGTCATTGCAGGAGACGGCGGTTTATTGGAAACACCACAAACCCTCAACCGCCTTCGATTATCGCCAGCAGAACGCGCCGAAATTCTGGTTGATCTTTCCGATCACCAACCCGTCTCACTAAAAACCCTAGCGGGTTATGGAAACTTATCGATGGGGATGGGCGGCATGATGAGAGATACATCAAAGCTTGATCAAGACTATGATTTATTTCACATCGACCCCAGAAAATCCGAAGCAACTAAACCCTCGATGATTGAGCGTTTAATCCCATTACCTGACTGGTCCAATGTCGAAATAGCGCAAACGCGAACCATGAATTTAGAAATGCAAATGGGACCTAGAATGATGTTTGGTTCAGGTGGTTTTACAATCAATGGACAAGCTATGCAAATGGAGGTAATAAATGAACGTTTAACCGCCAATAGCTTTGAAATATGGCACCTTAAAAACCCATCAATGATGCATCACCCTTTTCACATTCATAACACTCAATTCAAAGTCTTGGATCGAAATGGCCAAGCGCCTTATCCATGGGAACAAGGATTAAAAGATACAGTGACTGTTCATCGCGATGAAACAGTTCGCATATTGTTACCGACTGGTCCTTATTATAACAATCAAGAACCTTATATGTACCACTGTCACATCTTAGAGCATGAAGATGCGGGAATGATGGGACAATTTATCGTAACAACTTAAAAGGAGAACACTATGTTTAATTACGATCATACTTGGGGATTCATGGGAGGCGGAATGTGGTTACTCTGGTTAATTTTCATTATTGTTATATTTTTACTAATAAAAAACTTCAACACATCTTCCAATTCTGCTTCAGAACAAAATGAAACCGCTTTGGATATTTTAAAAAAACGATATGCCAAAGGCGAAATAACAAAAGAGGAATTTGAAGAGCAGAAAAAAACACTGCACTCTTAGAGCGGAATCAAATCCAAATAAAAATCCAGGTCGAATTTAAGCAGGCCTGGTCAATATTTAGATTTCAATCTAATAATCGTTAGTTAAGGTTCAATATTTTATTAGGTACATTTTAGACAAAGGAAGAGATATGTTTTTTCAAGTAGAAAGTCACAAAACATTTGAGCAGGCAGTGGTGGATTTGGAAGCCGCTGTTAAAAATCATAATTTTGGTGTGTTACACATCCATGATTTAGGAGCCACTTTACGAAGTAAGGGTATTGAGTTTAAGGATGAATGCAAAATTTTTGAAGTATGTAACCCTGTTAAGGCCGTGGAGGTTTTAGCAATCGATATGCGTTTGAATATGGCACTCCCCTGCCGTATCTCTGTTTTTACAGAAAACAACAAAACCTTTATTGGCATGATTGAACCCTCCGAAATGCTCGGCTTATTATCAACAGATGAGGCCTTAAATAAAATCGCAAAAGAGGTT
The DNA here is from genome assembly GCF_004028275.1 of Hydrogenovibrio thermophilus. Taxonomy (NCBI): domain Bacteria; kingdom Pseudomonadati; phylum Pseudomonadota; class Gammaproteobacteria; order Thiotrichales; family Piscirickettsiaceae; genus Hydrogenovibrio; species Hydrogenovibrio thermophilus. The sequence goes on along the minus strand of NZ_CP035033.1, from coordinate 2,483,775 downwards.
GAAAAGCAATTAATCCAAATGATTAATGAAGCGAAATAACATCATTGATTAGAGAGTGTATATCATAGTGGGATAGACACTCTAAATCGATATATTGGAGATAGAATGACAAATCAAGCCTTAAAAGTAACGGGCAATATTATTGACCCTGTTTGCCAGATGGAGATTTCGGAAAACACGCCTTTTCATACCTTAAATAAAGGCAAAACATTTTATTTTTGCAGTGAAAATTGCAAGCATAAATTTGTCAGTCATCCTGAAAAATATCTACAGGATCTATCTTCACAGTCTGTTAAAGAATTAGACATTACTGGTATTCAATATACCTGTCCAATGCATCCTGAAATCATTCAAGACCATTCGGGAAACTGTCCTATTTGTGGCATGGCACTTGAACCATTAATCACTCCAATGCTCTCTGAAAAGAGTGAGGACACTGAACTAAAATCAATGCGCCTTCGTTTTTGGGTCAGCACTGCATTAGCTTTACCTGTTTTTGTGTTAGCCATGATGACAGATATAGCCCCTCAATATTTGCCCCAAGGTTTAAACTTTCACACGGTGCAGTGGATAGAATTTGTCTTGGCAACACCAGTGGTTTTATGGGGAGGGTCCCCGTTTTTTGTGCGCGGTTGGCTGTCCATAAAAACCTGGAATTTAAACATGTTTACCCTAATTTCAATGGGGGTTGGAGCTGCCTGGATCTATAGTGTCACTGCACTATTAGTACCGCATATATTTCCAGCTACGATGCAATCTGAAGCAGGTTTAGTGGCTGTTTATTTTGAAGCAGCTGCAGTGATTACCGCCTTAGTATTATTGGGACAAGTTTTAGAATTACAAGCTCGCTCTCAAACCAATTCAGCCATCCAAATGCTATTAGGGCTCGTCCCTAATACAACTATAAAAGTCCAAGAGAACGGTTCTGAAACAGAGATTCCATTAGAGGCAATTCAAGTAGGGGATATCTTACGAGTTCGTCCTGGTGATAAGGTGCCTGTCGATGGTTTTATCACCAAAGGTCAAAGTTATGTGGATGAATCCATGGTCACAGGAGAGTCCTTTCCAGTGTCAAAAAAAATGAATGATCGTTTAATTGGCGCCACCATTAATGGTTCCGGAAGTTTACTGATGCAAGCAGAAAAAATTGGCAAAGATACCCTGCTCGCACAAATAGTTGACATGGTGGCGCAAGCGCAACGTTCTCGTGCACCAATTCAAAAGTTAGCCGATACTGTCTCGGGATTCTTCGTGCCTATTGTGGTGATTATTTCAATCATTGCATTTTTTGTATGGTGGTTTTTTGGCCCGGAACCACAGCTCGCTTATGCCTTAGTCAGTGCTGTCGCAGTTCTTATTATTGCCTGTCCTTGTGCATTAGGATTAGCAACTCCAATTTCAATTATGGTCGGTACTGGAAGAGGAGCTACCCATGGAGTATTAATCAAAAATGCTGAAGCGCTTGAAATGATGGAAAAAGTGAATCTTTTGGTAATAGATAAAACCGGAACCATCACTGAAGGCAAGCCTAAGTTAGTCGAATTTAACGTTGAACCAGGATTTGAACAACAAACGGTTTTGCAGTTGGTTGCCAGTTTAGAGCGCAGTAGTGAGCATCCTTTAGGTACAGCGATTATTGACACTGCACAAAAACAAGGACTCTCTCTTGAATCAGTAGATGGTTTTAAATCGCTTATTGGAAAAGGGATTATGGGTGAAGTGAATAATCAAACAATTGCCATTGGAAATGATCAATTAATGAAAGCACTCTCAATCAACTTACCGCCATTGAATGACATCCTCAAGAATTATAGATTGCAAGGTCAATCGGTCATGTTTATCGCTATCGACCAACGTTTTGCAGGATTTGTCGTCGTGGCTGATCCTATCAAATCGACAAGTCAAGAAGCCATCAAGACACTTCACCAAGAAGGGGTTCGAGTAGTGATGTTAACGGGTGATAATGCAACAACTGCAAATTCGGTTGCTTCACGTCTGCAAATAGATCAAGTTGAAGCGGGTGTATTACCCGATGAAAAAGCTCAGTGGATTAAAAGCTTTCAAAGTGAAGGTTACGTTGTTGCCATGGCAGGTGACGGGGTTAATGATGCTCCTGCTCTTGCACAAGCCCAAGTTGGGATTGCCATGGGCACTGGAACTGATGTCGCCATGGAAAGTGCCGCAATTACTTTAGTAAAAGGAGACCTGAGAGGTATTGTCCGAGCCAGAAAATTAAGTAAAGCAACCATGAAAAATATTCGTCAAAATCTATTTTTTGCCTTTGCCTATAACGCTCTAGGTGTGCCAATTGCAGCAGGGGTTTTGTACCCCGTTTTTGGCCTATTGTTGTCACCGATAATTGCCGCAGCGGCGATGAGTTTTAGCTCCGTGTCTGTGATTGGTAATGCTTTGAGATTAAAGAAAGTGAAATTCTAACCCTAAAAACACAGGAATTTAAACATTAAACCTATCGAAGCGAAAAAACTCGTCACCAATTAAAAGTTGCGTTGGTGATTTAGACATTTAAGCAACTTATTTAAGAGGACATAGTCATGTTAAAACAAAAACTACTTATTACTGTTATCGTTGGAAATATTGGGTTGTTTACAGGAGTCTCTTTTGCATCTGACCATGCATACCCTCGTACACATGCCATACAAAATATGGAAGGAACTCACATTATTGGCGGACACTTAATGACCCCAGAGGAAAAAGATATCTATCAGCAAAAAATGGAAAACGCTAAAACCCCTGAAGAACGTGAAAAAATCTTACGTCTAAACCACCAAAAAATGAAAGCTAGAGCAAAAGAACGAGGGGTTCCTTTAAGACCAATGCCACCGGGTCAAGAACAACAAATGGAGCATGATGGTCAATATCAAAATAAGATGAGCAATCAGATGGATGATACTTACATGTCACCCGGCAATCACCATGATGATGAAATGGGAAGTCATAAAATGCATTAAGTTTGAGGAATGATTTAATCTACATTGCAAGCTAATGAGGATATTTTTTTATTCGCATACTTAAGCCTATAAGAAAGTATTTAGCCCCGTTTTCAAATATGAATTACGGGGTGTTTAGCAAGACCACAAATAAACGAATGAAAATCAAAATAACGTCTGACTCGCTTTTCAACTCTAGCATTTTAGCTTGATGTTTAATCAAACTTGTCAGCAAAGATGCAACGATAAAGTTTTAAAAAATCAATTTTAGATGGCTTTACGTACGTACTAAAGCCAATTCTGGAATGACTAGTTATAGCTCGGCCACCATACTGGAGATTTATATGGAGCACTCAGAAAATAGAACACCGAAATACCAAGAAAACAGCCTGACACTAATTGGCGCAGTAGCCTTGGGAACGGGTGTGATGATTGGAGCGGGCATTTTCGCCTTAACTGGCCAAATGGCTACAATGACCGGGGTACTTTTCCCTCTGGCATTTCTCTCGGCCGCACTCATTGTTTCATTTAGCGCTTACTCATATGTGAAGATGTCTAATGCCTACCCTTCGGCAGGAGGCATTGGTATGTACCTCTACAAAGCTTATGGCAACTCTCTATCGACAGCTTTTAATGCGCTGCTGATGTATTTTTCCATGGTGATTGCTCAAAGCTTTCTGGCTCGAACCTTCGGCGAATATACCCTACAACTTTTTGATACAGACAATAATGAGATATGGGTTCCAGCCTTGGGCGTTGGTCTGTTACTAGTCGCTTTTCTCATTAATTTATCGACGAATCGATTAATCGGAGGTGTTGCGTCCTTCATTGGCTTTCTAAAGATAGGCGGTATTATCATTTTTGGTCTGGTTGGCATATGGGCTGCTGATAATATTGCGATGGATTTTACCCAAACAACGCCTGACTCCTCGACGTTGAGTGGCTTTCTTGGTGCTACAGCATTAGGAATTCTTGCGTTCAAAGGGTTTACCACCATCACCAATAGCGGCTCAGAACTAAAAGATCCTCATCACAATGTGGGTCGTGCCATTACTATTTCCATCATCTTTTGTGTTGTGATCTACACCCTGGTGGGATTTGCTGTGGCCAGCAATTTGTCACTGAGTGATATTATCGCAACTCAAAATTATTCTCTGGCTGCCGCCGCAAAACCTGCACTAGGTAATTATGGTCTCTGGTTTACGGTAGTTCTAGCGATGTTGGCCACAGCTGGTGGCATAATAGCCAGCATTTTCGCAGTATCTAGGATGCTCGCCATGCTCACAGAGATGAAGCTTGTGCCTCACAGTCACTTTGGAATGTCTGGTAACATCCAAAAACATACACTTCTCTACACAGTGGTTCTCGGTCTGTTTTTGACGGCATTTTTTGACTTGAGCCGGATTGCTGCACTGGGTATTATTTTCTACCTGATCATGGACATAGCCGTACAGTGGGGGATTCTGCGCTATTTACGCAAAGAAATTCATGCCAATTTACTAATTTTGTTCACAGCAATTATGCTTGATCTATTGGTGCTTGGTGGGTTTCTGTGGGTTAAGATCATGTCTGATCCAATGGTTGTCGGGGTGGCGATAATAAGCATGGCAATCATAGCGATAGTCGAATTTGTCTTTCTCAGAAATCAGAGGCTAACGAACTCTTCTAGTTTGACAAAATAAAGAATAGTATTTGTTAAAAAAATAACAAAGTGGCATCGAATGAGTAATACGAGATACTAAATGTATAGCCACATCATAGATTTTTATAAAATTTTAGGGATTATCCGATGCTGACACAGAGTTTTAAACATTGCCAATGATACGTAGTCAGCAAGTTTATAACGTTATCGCTACACCTTTAGCTACGGGTGTTCCTTACAGCCTGCTTTCAGTGTCATATTAATGTCATTCAATACTGTTGTCGTTACCTTTAACGCACCAGTGCTGAAATTTAAAAAATTAAAGTTAGGAGCCAATTAAATGACTAGAAAGATCAAAATTACATTTTTAGGTGACATTCTTTGTGTCTGGGCCTACTCCACTCATGCACTCTTAGAAAAGTTAAAGCATGAATATGCTGACCGCATTGAAATTGATTATCGGTTTATTTCCGTGTTCGGCGATGCTGAAAAATTTATAGAGGACGGCTGGCATGATAAAGGAAGCTATTCTGGCTTCTCTAATCACTTACAAGCAGTTGCAAATGAACTTGGATACATTAACGTCAACCCAGTCATTTGGAAAGACTGCAAACCCAAAACTTCTTCTATGGCTCATCTATATATGAAGGCAATCCAGTTATGGGAACAAAAAAATATGAGTTTATCTGATAACCAAAATCCACTAAAACGTAAAAGTGAAGAAGTACTTTGGCAAATGAGAGTGCTTTTTTTTGAACAGGGTAAAGACATTTCTAATACAAAAATTCTGGATGATTTATTAAAAAACGCTAACATAGATCCTGTACAAATTACCCCCTTTCTAGAGGATGGTTCAGCTATGGCATCATTACTAAGTGATTACGAGCTTGAGCCACAACTAAAACTTGATGGAAGTCCGACCTTGTTGTTGAATGAAAATCGTCAAAAATTGTATGGCAATATTGGCTACGAAGTTATTAAAGCAAATATTGAGGCACTACTTTAATTGATCCTGATTCAGATAATAAACACACCACCTGAAACCTGTAGAAGGAAGTGGATATTATCGGCTTGAGAATGGTTAAGTTACCACACAAAACATTCAGGAGCCAAAGATGACACGGTTTGACAGTATGTTCCTAGAGGAATAATAGATTAGGTATTCAATACACAGGAATTCGTTGTAAATGTAGCCTTCTCTAAAAATTAGAACGTACGTCTTCAGGGTCGAGAGATAGCACGCAATATAGATTTAACTTATTAAGACTTTCTAAGTCTGTAGAGAGCGTTGGAGTATAAGTTTCACAGTGTTTATTTTGTTGAGAACTCACCTGAATCATATCCTGACGTTAAATTTTAATTTTATAACGATTTTAAGGAGCTTAATATGAACACCGTATTGCCATTAAATAAAATAGTAGGTGTGTTGTTATACTTACTTTCTTTTGGAAGTTATGCTGCACCGCTGGTATATATTCCTTTAGGATCAGGGAATGAAGTTGTAGTCATGGATGCGGCAGATGGAAAAATAAAATATGAAATTCCCGGCATTCCTATGTCTCATGCAGTAGTCGCGACACCCGATGGCCAACATGTCATTGCCAGTAGTTTAAAAGAGCCAAAGTTGTATTTTATTTCTACGAAAACGCATAAGGTTGTCAAAACCATACCTCTTCCAAGTGTTACCCATCATTTAGAAATTACCCCGAATGGAAGTTATGTTGTATCTACACATTTAAAGATTAAGCAGGTTAGTATTACTGATTTAGCCACAAATAAAGTTATAAAAACTTTAGAAACTGGCAAGGTTCCAAATTATGCCATTATGAGTATGGATAGCCGCTATGTTTATGTTAGCAATACGAGTAGTAATAATATTAGTGAAATTGACCTTGATAAGATGGCTGTGGTTAGAGAGCTGGATGGCGGAGATCAACCGACACACCTCATTTTTTCAAAAGACCAGGAAATGATTTATGCTGCGAATCCGAGTATGCAAACTGTTGTAGCTATCGACCGTAAAACCGGTGAAATTGTGAATGAGTATGAAATTGGCAAAAAGGTTCATGGACTGGATATCAGTAATGATGGCTCTCAGTTATTTGTAAGCAGTATTAAAGATAATAAGGTTGCAGCAATTCAATTAAAAACGGGGGCTATTAAGTTTTTATCTTTATCTCCGTCACCTTACCACTTAAATACTATTAAAGGAACGCATAAAGTTTATGTATCTAGCCGCCAAAAACCGATCATATGGTTGTTAGATGAACGCTCCTTTGAAGTCCTACAAGCCATTTCTTTACCAAGAGGAGAGGGACATCAAATAGCGGTTATTCATTAACTGGTATAAGAATAATGTTTATCTCGTATGGCGTTAATTTTTACACGTTAATGTCGTTTGATTAAGTCACCACGTGCATTTTAAATCGGAAAGGACGTGAATAGGGACTGGAGGAAGACACCAATGAGATTACTTAACAAATTATTGATAATTATTTTTGTCAGTTTACCTGTGCTGGTTTTGGCTGATAGTTTTAAAACATCTGAAGCTTACCCTGAAGGTCAGCTTGGAAAAATGATACGTCTGGGTGAAGAAGTGATGAGCAAAACTGATACTCATGACATGACAAAAGACTTAGTTGGTAATCGTTTACAGTGTAAGAGTTGTCATTTACCAGGCAAAGATGGGAAGCCCGGCACTTTTCCAAGTTTAGGCACATTTATTGGCACAGCAGCAGCTTTTCCGGCCTATTCATCAAGAGAAAAAACGGTTCAGACATTGCAAGATAGAATTAACAACTGTTTTATGCGTAGCATGAATGGCAAGCGTCCGATTATTGATACGGAAGTCAGTATTGCAATGGCTGCTTACATTACATGGTTGTCGGAAGGGACTCCGATTAAAATGGATGCGAAGCGTCCTGTGAACCCAAAATATTCAGAGTTTTGGGTAAAGAATGCTAAGAAATTTGCCAAACTCCAGAAAAAAGCCACACACTTAAATTATCTGAACGGTCAAAAGCTTTATATACAAAAATGTAGCGTGTGTCATGGCAAAGAAGGTGCCGGATTATCTCACTTTCCACCACTTTGGGGTGAAAAAAATGGCCATTGGCTTTCTTATAACACAGGCGCAGGAATGAGCAAGCTTCATAAGGCACCTGTCTGGATTCAAAAAAATATGCCTTTAGGTCAAGGAGGTACATTGAACGATAGGCAAGTAGCAGATATTGCTTTATATATTAATGCTCAACCCCGTGCCAATTTTGATTTACAGAACAGATTACAAGACAGAAATGAAATGGGGTATTACAATTCAAAAATACAATCTGAGAAGCATTCAGTTCGAAGTAATTTTCAAGATTTTGGTTTAAATGTTGATGAGATTCGTGGAGACAAATTGATTCCTTAAACAAATCAACCTTGATTTATTTGTGCCTCACGAATATTAAAATTAAGTTGGGTCACACATTGACCCAACTAAGACTTAAGAGAGCTCATTGTCAAAGCCAAAAAAAGTGCCTTCAATGACTTTTTGTCTTTCCAATGCACTCAACCCTTTAATTGAGCGAGTGATTAGCCAAACAATCCACCACAAGAGAATAAAGCTGCCGATCACAATGGCGGTTAGCAACAAGCTAACTATAAAGTAAGCCAGTCCATACCAAAAGGTTTGGATTTGACATTGAAAAACGGTGTTTTGGGAAGCTCAAAAAATATTTAGTTATTTTAAGAAATAAATCTTAAAATTCATATTCAAGTTGCAATCGTGCGGTTCTATTTTCAGTTGCTTTAGTTAATCCAAATAAATAGGCGGTGTTGTACTTAATATTGCCAATTTTGCCAAAGAGTGCAGGGCCTATCTTATGAGATTGCTGCGAAGCCGGCAGCCATTTATCCCAAGCACCCACCTCACCAAACCCTTGTACTCCAAACTCAAACGCTTTTTTTAACCGATATTTTGCTTGCAATTGGTATTGACCGACTACTTCATTCGCGGCAGGATTATTACCACCAAACTTCGCTTCAAAAAGAAGGTTAACGTTATACTGCATTTTTCCTGAATTTATTTGAAACAGTGGGCCTACCTTAAACTCCGATGGGTCTTCGCCATTCGAGGGCAGTTCAAGCTCGGTAATAAGACCAATGTCGATTGGGTATTGCCCCGTTTGAGTCAATTGAAACTTATTTTCAAACTCAAGTACATTCTGCGCTGGTTTCCCATTTTCTTTTTCAGATTTAAGATAGAGCTCTGAAAACCATTTTTCACTGACGCCATATCCAAAACCAAGACTGGTCACATTTTGTTTTTGATTGGGCGAGGTATCTGTTCGGCCACTTGTGCCATATTTGAAGTCTATTTCAAATTCACCTTCTTCTACGTTAGGTGTATAGACATAGTCCGCAGCGCCAGCAAAAGTGGCATTTGAATGCATCACTCCTAAAGACAAAAATAGAGTGGCCGTTGGTTTTATTAATTTTTTCATAACATTGCGTCCTTGCGTATTAAACGTTTACTTCGGTAATTTAACCACTTGATGGCAAAAAATATTGTGAGCAGAGTAACAACATAAAACACCACTTGGATTCCATCAGGTCTTGCGTTATAGCCTAAAAGAGTTTGTAAAAAACTCCCCAAAATAGATGCATTTGGCAGAACAGAAGACAAATCCCATAAAGGACTCGCTAATACGGGGATTTTATTTGCCTGTACCAGATAGTTCGCTGCTTGTGATGCCATTCCGGCGGACAAAAAAGCTATTAAAATAGCTGTGCCTTTAAAAAATAGGCCAATGGGAAGATGTAACAATCCAGTGTAAATAATGAATCCTACTAGCATGCCAGACAAAATCCCTATGCCTCCACCCAAAAGCATTGAGTTGGCTTGTGCACCCGAAGCCGAAATACCATATAAAAAGACAACGACTTCAGAACCCTCTCTTAAAATGGCGAGGCCCACGATAACCAATAAAACAGACAAAGCTTTTTGTCCTTCTTTAATCGCCATCCCCGTTTTTTTAGCATCATTGGAGATCGACGCTCCTTGTGTCGACATCCAAATGGTTTGCCAAGCAAGCATTACAACCGCAATACCTACCACGCTGGCATTAAATAACTCTTGCCCAAGTCCATCGGCAAGCTCGCCCAGTTGGTTACCTAAAAGTGCCACTAACACCGCTCCCAGCAACCCCAAAAAAATACCAGACAATAGCCATTTATTCTTATTTGGAATGGCTTGTGTGGCGGCCGCCATAATACCAATAACAATGGCGGCTTCCAGTACTTCTCTAAAAACAATAATGGCCGTTTCAAACATTTTAAATTTCCTTATTTAACAACAATGGTGCCTTGTGCAGTTTTGTGAAAAAACTCGCCAAAAAAAGGATATTTACCAGGCTTTAAAGGACCAATAAATATTTTGGCTTTAGTCTGTCCACGAATTAATTTTTCTCTATTAAGCGAGTAGCTCTCAAATTCTTCTGCGGTTGCATCTTGATTATGGACAATTAATAACACCTTTTTGCCAGCTTCTATAGTAATTTCAGCTGGCAAAAACCGATGGTCTTTAATGGTAATCTCATATTTTGGCATCGTAGCCGTTGCTAAAGTGGAGTAGAAAAAACTCCCTAAAATAATTTGTAATAATACTAACGGTTTCATAACTTTCCATTACTGATAGGGTTAATAAGAATGAATATCATAATCATTATTATATAGTTTGTAAAGATTTTAAATTGTTGCCAACTTCACTAAACTGCAGTTTAAAGTTAGAAGATGAAATATTTGGTTGGCGCAGTAAAATGCTATTTAGACACCTTAGAAAACAGCACAAGTAAGCAAAGCTTTAGGCCAGACGAATCGTTTAATGCTTTTAGATATACTGAATCGCCACTAATTTACTAGACACTTCTTAGCCATTTTATAATGGTCAAAAAAAGAGGTGCTAAATGAGCTGTCAACGATACCCTGAAGAATTTAAAATTGAAGCACTAAAACAGATTGTCGAACGAGGTTATCCGGTTTGGCACAAGTGTATGAGTTAATCACCCAATTTTTACTCTAAGGGTTATTTTTATTTAATTCTATGTAATTATATAGATACGTTTTAATGATCTAAAACGTCTGTCAGGAGTTATGAGTACTGAAGTTCATCAAATGCCAAATGATTGCTTCTTTGTGGATGCAATTTTTAAATTTGTCCCCAGAATGAGTATCGAGCTCGCTTGGAAACCACTGCTCGCAATTCAAAATATAGGACACGCGTATTTCGGCATGATGTTAATGTTTTAAACGCTATACGCAGAAAAGGTATTACTGCGGTTCTCTTTATTTATCGCAAGTGAGCAACCATGAATCATACAGACAATGTTTTTTATACTGATTTTAAAGATAACGTGGAGCTTGAGCATTGTTTAGAATCCGGGCAGCCCGTTTATATGATAGTTGAGAATAAACCCTCACAAGAATCGATAGAAGAACTCTTTAGGCGTTATTCGACTCCCTATTACTATTTTGACCTTTCTAGCTTAGAGACATTTCGACCATATTTACATCAACCCCTTCGTGATCTCAATCTTGATTCCATGGAAATGCCTATGTCACCGGGAATTATCATTGGAAATATACTGGATGAAGTTGATGAGGCATGTAGAGCAAAAGGGCGGGCTACCGTGGTTCTAAATGGATTTTTTAATACAAGCCATTTAATTGAGTCTAGTTTTGTTTGGCAGATCAGAGCCTTTATTCAAAAGCATAAATATATAAGCTATGTATTTATCGGATCAAACGAATATTTCGATCGTTTTTTTCAAAATTCAGACGAAGCGTTTCTTCAGTTTGCGGCACCGATTAGAGCATCGAGTTGAATGTAGTCCTCAAGCCTTACTGTTTTATGTAATGATTTTGATAACCCCCTCGATAACTTTATTCAGTCAATCTTTTATTAAGGTTTTGGGTTTTGACGGGGCTGAAGCTACCAGTAATAAATAGTTCGGCTCTATGGGGTGGATACTGCTTGTGTTATAATTTTATAAAGAGAAAATACTTTAGGTGAAGTAATGATTACCACATTCTTGTTAGGCATTGTAGTAATGGCTTCTTCGTTAGCTTTATGTTTTATTGTCTTGTATATGGTTTTTGGTAAATCAAATCCGAAATCTGAATGAATCCCTCGATAGAGTTATTCAGCCAATCCTTCAATTTTCGATTCATCTAACCATTTCTTGTCATACTTATTCTTATTAACTTGTTCTTCTATCTGTTCAAAGATTCTATTTCCCAAACGGTTGCTTGTTCTGTCTGCGATACAAAAACCAAAAACCATTTCAAATTTTTTATACATGACGGCAATATCTATAGGTCGCATTTCTTTTTCAGGATCGTACTGATAACCCATAATGTATTGATCAACTTCTGAAGTGCAGTCGGAAAAACCGGTCATTATGTTAGCCTCTTCATAGAAATGCTTATTTTTTTCTTGTTATTGTAATGTCAAAAAGATTTGCTCTTTTCCATTTTTATTATTTACTCTCCGAAGTCATAAGAAAAGTGTGCACTTTTTGACGGCCCATAATGCCATTCTTTTTCACATCACTTAGCCAATTAACTAATTAGTTAATTGACTAAGTCCATGCAGAGTTGTTAAACAATTTAAATGTTATATGAATGAATTGGACTTATGACTGCTTTCTTGAAGCGGTTAAAGCGAAGACTTTATCCTATCAAAGGGTTTGCTTTGACTGCCATAGACTAGCTACATTTAACATTACAAGTAAGAAATACATTGTATGATCTCTTTTGCCTGTATGGCTTAAAAACACCATTTCAACACGACCATGGTCACCTAAGCGTGAGTTTATGTCTTTTTGTGTAGTAAATGCAGTATTGTGCTTTAACCCCAGGATCTTTTTCCAATAACGTTTTTCTTTCGTGGTATGTAAAGGTTTCATTTGACCAGAGTGTCTTAAGATAAGTTTTATGGGAATATTCATTTTTTGAGCAAATTCGACCAATATTTTTCCACTCGTTTCATCTCTAAATATCAAGTGATAGCTACGCTGAATTTGTAAGCTATCCGTGTCTGACGAATAAGGATGAAGTCTGCTCTTAAAGGTATCCAAAAGGGCATCTAATCGGCGAGGAAACGCAGTATCTTTATTAGGTGTAAATTGATAGACATCCATAATTTTATCTAAATAGCTTGCTAATAGAGATTGCTCAGCAATATTCAAAGCCCGAATTCGAAATGCAGGGGTATCCTGAAACAATCTGGTCAATTGCTTAATTTCTTTTCGTGTAAACCCTAAGTTAGAAATATTGCCTGTCGAGCTGGAGTGGTAAAGAAATGACATGTAGCGATAATAGGGCAGATTCGCAGTAATCGGTTCGATACACTTTTGAATCTCTTCAGGCGCAAGCCATTCTTCCCGTAAGCTCAATAAGCTTTGATGTTTTTTTGCTTTTAATTTAGGAATGGAATTTGTAAGACGGGTTAAAGCAAAATCTAAACGATTTTTTTGTTTTTTTAACGTGCTGATTGGAATGTTAGTTAATCCGTGCAAGTCGTTAATGGTTAGATTGGAGACCAATGAATCCTGATAAAGCATATTAATGAGATCTACGCTGTGAATGTAATGCTCTAGAGTGGTTTCAATCGAACCATGACCAATTCTTTGAGCCAGCCAATAAGGGTATTTTTTGCTTTTTAGCTGGGTCGGTAAGTGTTGAAGTTTACGAGTGTTAGCTTGTTGCAGCCAGGCTTCTGTTTTTGGCAGGTGAGCAAAGTAATCACCGATATTTAAATCCAATTCAGAGATCGCGGAAGAGAAAAAGTGCCAAGAGGCAAAACTGTGCCTTAAATGGTGATATTTGAGGCTGGTATCTTTACACACTTCTCGAATAAGGTGCATTAACTTCTTTTTAATATCTTCTACGGATTTTAATTTACAGCCGTTGTCTTCTGTAGAAAAGAAATAATAGTTGTTTTTACCATTTGTAAAGCGGCCGAAACGTTTTTGTTGGAATTGGTGATGCTCATTCAATAATTTAACTTCATCATCCGTCAGAAAATCCGTCAGTTTTTGAGCTCGTTTTGCATTAAGGCTCTTGGTTTTTCTTTCTTCACTTTCTCTAATCAGAATTTGAGGACTTGTGTTACAAAATAGATAATCTATAAACTTTAATTCAATGGCTTCCGTTATACGGAGTCCAAGTCTAAACCCAAGTATAAGAATAGCCAACATGACTTTGTAAGATTCGTCTTCTGGGTACTTCGTGATTAACTCGGTGAGTGAGGATTTTATGGATTCATATTCATCAAAACTGATTAGGTTCGCATTGACTGTCATGTCGGTCATAGAAGGGGTGCCGAAGACGTCTTCCTTATGTTGAATTTTTTCCGAACGATGTGATTTTTCTAACCAAATATTAAAATCGCGTAAGTGATATTGAATGTCGTTTTTGTTTTTTATTGAAATGGCCTGATCAATGACCTCTCTAAAAATAGCGGTTCTTTCTTCGGCACTGATTTTTTGTAAAAACTGTGTGTTTGCTACCGCAACAAGATGGCGGCCAATTGCGCTTATTTTCTTGAGTATTTGTTTAGGGTTTTTCTTAAATTGACCCTTATGGTCTAATTGTATATAGCTTTTTCCCCAGTCTAAAATTAACAAGTAGTTGTCCTTAAGCTTTGGAGCGAGTAAGGCGTATTTGGCGTTTATCTCATCAAATTGTTTTTTATGGTTTGATTTGCCAACATTGATATCAAAAACCTTCCGGATTTCAGAAAAGGTATAGCTTCGTAACGTTGTTTGCTTCTGATTACTTTCGTCATCAAATTCTATCGTTGAATGGATGTTAGATTCAGTTCGAAACAGCCTTTTTGTTGCAGAGTCGTTTAAGGAGTGATTGACGTGCTTTCCCTTATTGCAAGCAAGTAAGATAGGACTCCAATATTTAGATTGATATAGCGACACCCATCGGCACCAGCCCTGCAAGCTAGTTGGAAAAATAGATACCTTCAGTGACCAGTTTTTTAAGATGGCTCGCATGGATTCGAGTAGATCTTTATGAAGAGATTTATCTTGTTTTTTTAATGGCATTTTCCAAGGCTTTATTCGGTAGAGAAGCACTTCAGTTTGTTTGGAAATAAAGAATTTTTTTGGTGGGTTAGTTGAATGAGTGATAATTTCAAAAAATAATCGCCCTTTAAAATATTGGTAATTCTCGAGCGCATGAAGTTGTCTCAGCAAGGACATTAGGTACTTGGGATTTGGCACACCGCTATCAAATAGCAGACTGAGTATTATCAAGGCGGATTGTTCTTGTCTAGTCAGCAATTTAGGTTGAAATCCGACTGCTGTAATCGCGTCTTGATAGGTTTGATGTAAGGTCTCTATAAATAGGTATCGTTGCCACTCTTTTTGTTCAGAAATGGGGTTTGTAATGCGATTAACTTTATGGATTTCATGAATATAGTGCAGTTGCCACAGTTGTTCTATATTACCTTGCTCAACGAGCATATTATATATTTGAGACGCTGTTGCTAAGACATGTACTCCCACAT
This sequence comes from Hydrogenovibrio thermophilus, assembly GCF_004028275.1. NCBI lineage: Bacteria > Pseudomonadati > Pseudomonadota > Gammaproteobacteria > Thiotrichales > Piscirickettsiaceae > Hydrogenovibrio > Hydrogenovibrio thermophilus. Next base: position 2,468,621 of record NZ_CP035033.1, on the reverse strand, counting down.
CCAATTTTCCAAAGCATTCTTCAACCTGTTCGGGTTTGATGCGAATGTTGGAATAGCGCTGTGAGTTAATCTCAATGCCATGTGTAGGTTCAAACAAGAAGATGAGAAAGGAATAAATAAATGGTTCAGGCGTTTTAGGTGGCATTTGTTTTTTTAATTTAGATGCGACGCTAGATTGGGTAAGCTTTATATGTTGGCGTATTTCATCATTTTCAGCGTCTTCTAAGATTTTCGTCCAAAACTGAATCAGTATTGATTGGATTATCTTTGTTTCGGTCAATAAAATGGGTTTGAATTCTTCAAGGTCAGTTGGCTCCATCGGTTAATCCTTTCTTAAAAGGCGATTCCACCACAAAATCCTTATAGAGCAGGTCAATGGTTTTCTTAACTTCTTTGCGAAAGTCTCTAGGGTTAAATAGACCCTTTGGATTCCATGTCTCTGTGCCGATATGTCGGTGCCCCATTAGCTCGTCTATATATTCAGGATTTAACCCTCGTTCAATAAGGGTAGAGCGGAAAAAGTGTCTATTGGCATTGGGTTTGAGTGAAGCAAATGTTTCAGCTTCCTTTCCGAGTAAAGTGGAAGCAATCTTTGCCGCTTGAATTCGTGTATAGGGTATCGCAACAAAGTTTTTATTCTCATTTCGCGATTCAATCAAGAAAAAACCAGGAAAAGAATTCCCTCGTTTAGCACTTAATTTCGCGTTCAACCAAGTCTCTGAAAGGGAAACCTTATCAAGAGTTGCCTTCTTAAAATTAGGCTGTTTTTTTAATTTATATAACAAGGTTTCTATGTGCTTTATAAAGTGTTCAAGCTCTGTTACCAGTTTTGACGGAAGATATCCTAGCCTGGTGGTATAGCCGTTGTTAATGTTTTTGTCATTCAAAGTGTAGAAGTTCTCAGAATCCAGTTGTAAGGGAGATATAAAAGGATTTTTTATATCTCTGGCTCCTGTTATATAACTCTGATGCGTTTCCATAAAAATCATTAAAAGATTAAGTGTATTAACCACGGATTTACTCGACCAGTTTGTATTGGGTTGCGCCAACATGGAATATGTCTCTTGAATGACTCTGGATAGGTGGTTCAAAAATTTAACCACTTCATATTTTTTGGGTCTAAATGAATCGCCATGAGCTAAAAAGGATTTAGCATTTGGTTTGTCGTTCATTGGTATATCTTCAAAAAATAGATTTTTAATTGCTTGTTGATAGGCTACTTGTAAATAAGGTTGCTCAACTGTTGTGTAGTGCTTTTGTGTTGAAGAGATCACATCTTCACGACCAGAGATTGCAGCAGTCGCCCATAAGTCACCATTTGTATAAAACAAGATGTTTTTAGCAAAGTTATTTTGAATTAAATTTATGGTGACTCGGGAGTCTAACTTATAGCTTTTAATGACTTTTTTAATGTCGTTTTGAGTTATGTCATTGCGTATAGCAGATGATTTTTTTGCTTTATCATGAGAGTAATATGCGGTAAGTAAATTAAACAGGATTGATTGGAATCGACTAGGTACGGCAAGCTTTACCATGGCTTTTTGAGTGTTGAAGTAAAAAGAGCTAGCCTTTGATGATTGGCTATGGGGGTATATTGGTGTAGGGATGTATATAAATTCGCAATTTTCACTTAAGTTAATATAGCGGGGTCTAAGTTTTGGGTTCATTGCAAGCCAGCGTAAATAATGAGACTGCAGAAGGTTGTAGCCTGTAAACAATGACACAGCGAGCAAGATCGATACGCGAATTCTTTTTTCAGATACGCTTGATTGGGATGCTGTTTTTTCTAAGCCAATGAGAATTTGTTCGAGTTCATTTGGTGTTAACTCTTCTTTTAAAAATTGATTTTGTTTTTCAATTTGTTGAAGTTGAGAGGAGCGGTTTAAAACCCTGACTTCAGGAAGGCTATTATTCGAAGAGGTGTCATCAAGATATACGTTTTCTATAAGTTCATCACTGGCGGTATCTCTGAGCTCTTCAGGGTCTGTTTTAGAGAGAGTGTTTATTGTTCTAATTGCTTGCTCAGAATCGAAAAAGGTTTCTTTGATGAGTGTTTGAGGGTTAATCTCTATCCATGAATTATGGGATGTTTTATTTCCTTTTTGACCGCCCGACCCTCCTTTTCTCTTACTTAAGCTGACCTTTTTATAGAACTTTTTCAAAAAATTTATAATAGTTTTCAAGCTCTTAACGAGTCTACGATATTCATTAGATCGTAGTTGGCTGTTTAGAGACTCCAATGTGATTAAACAGTCTTCGGTATCTTCATATTCAGCTTCAATGTTTAGCATTTTTAACTCTGCTTCATGCAAGTCGCGCAGGGCACTCGAGATAGAATGGTTAAAATTGCAATAAAAAGGTTGGTAAAAAAAGGCATTGAATATGATTGCCTTTAGTGTCATCAAGTCGTGAATGTATTGCTGTTTTTCTTCTGAAGGATTGTGAATAATTGGTTCAATCAAAGAAAGGTAAACAAATTGTTTAGTTTTCATTCCATGAATTGATCGTCGGATTTGGGTTTCGATTTCAACAGAATCAATCGGTTTTGAGAAGTTATGTTGGATAGCTTGAATAAATTTTTCGCTACTCAAAAAGGGGTATGTTTCTGACTGCTTTTCAAAAAAAGGCAGGGCGATACTTGTGACCTCTTTTATCTCATTCCAGCTATTTGAAATTTCATCCTTGTTTTCAATAAGCTCATTATCAATCAATATTTCGTGCATTTTCTCAAAGTGTTTTAAAGCATCAACAATGAAAATTAATGGTGTTGCTACGTGCGTCCGTTGTTTTTTTTGTGTTATATCGTATTCAGTTAAGCTGATAGGGGAGATTTGTTCATAGAGCTTTGAAGCTAATTCTGAATTAATTCCAGGAACGCATGAAAACAAGTTGTTTTGAATAGAAAATTTCTGTCGAAAGTTTGAAAAAGAGGTTCGAATAATCTCTGTTCGAATAGCATCTAAATTGTTACTATGGCTTGACGGAGAAGAGGTCATTTTGATTAGTCTTTATGTCGATATCTACACTAAGAATTGTTCCATTTTATAGGATATAAATCAAAGTAAATAACCTTAAAGGACACTATTTATTTTCCTTTAGGCATAAAAAAACCGCTATTTAAAGCGGTTTAAGTATGTTTGTGTTGTTTCTAATTTGTGTGGGTAAAAGGATTTTCAATCTTTGCTCTACCGACTGAGCTATGTGGCCTGAATTAATTCGGCGTATTATAGAGATGCCCCAAGGCGCTGTCAAACCTTTATTTGAAAATTATCGGTGTTGTTTCGATTATTTGGGTTTTCGGTTGAAACCGCTTGCGATTTGGGTATTTTTTCAGGCATCGAGTTGCACGAATTGATGGCGGTTGATGGCCAATTTTTTGAGGCGCGATGTCAGGGTGGTGGGTTTCATTTTCAACAATTTGGCGGCGCCGTCATCACCGAACACTTTTCCGTTACAGCACTTCAGGGCTTTGATGATGTTCTGTTTTTCCAGTTCCAATAATTCGTCACGGGTCTGAATGACAATCGGGGCGCCGTCGGAATCGTTCGGGGTGTTGGTCGCGGTGTCGTTCAAGCGTGGCAGGTTGAGTTCCAGTTTCTGGTCGTGACTGAGAATGACGGCGCGTTCAATGACGTTGACCAATTCGCGAATATTACCAGGCCAGGCGTAACCTTGCATTTTCTGGATGTGCCCCAGTGTTAGCTTGCGTTCCGGTTTGCCGAATTTCTGGCAGGCGATTTTCAAGAAGTGATTGGACAGCAGAGGGATATCTTCAATCCGATCCCGCAACGGAATGGATTCGATTGGGAACACGTTCAGTCGGAAATAGAGGTCTTCGCGAAACGTTTGGTCTTGAACCGCTTGTTTTAAATCACGGTTGGTGGCGGCGATGATGCGCACGTCCACCGAACGGGTTTTGGAATCGCCGACGCGTTCGAATTGCTGTTCTTGCAATACGCGTAACAATTTACTTTGCAGTTCCATCGGAATTTCCCCGACTTCGTCGAGAAACAATGAACCGCCGTCGGCCAGCTCGAAACGCCCGGCGCGGTCGTTGACGGCGCCGGTGAAGGCGCCTTTGATGTGGCCGAAAAATTCGCTTTCAAACAGTTCCCGTGGAATGGAAGCGCAATTGACGCGAATCAGCGGCCGGTTTTTGCGGCCGCTGGCTTCGTGGATGGCGCGGGCAATCAGTTCCTTACCGGTGCCGGATTCGCCGCTAATCAAGACGTTGGCGTTGGTGGGGGCGACCAGGTCGATTTGCTGGATGATTTTGTGAATGGCGGCGCTTTGGCCGACGATTTCTTTGTAGTTGTGTTCGGCGCGGTACTCTTCCTGTAAATAGGCATTTTCCATTTCCAGGCGCTTTTTCAGGGTTTGCACTTCGTTGAGTGCGGCGTGCAGCTTTTCTTCCGCCAGTTTGCGTTCGCTGATGTCGCGGAAAATCACCACCGCGCCGACCAGGCGGCCATTGTCGATAATCGGCGTACTGGTGTATTCCACCGGAATGGGTTTACCGTCCTTGCGCCAGAAGAATTCGTTTTCGATATGACGCACTTCGCCGTCGCGAAAAGCGGCGTAGATGTGGCAATCCTGACCTTCGTACTGGCTGCCGTCGCTGTGGCTGTGGTGAATCATGGCGTGCATGTTCTTGCCGTTCAGTTCGCTGGCCTTCCAGCCGAGAATGCGCTCGGCGGCCGGGTTGACGAAGGTGGTGTCGCCTTTGGCGTCGACGCCGTAAATGCCTTCCCCGGCGGCTTGTAAAATCAGTTGGTTTTCGCGTTCAAATTCCCGGAAGACATTTTCGATGGTCTTCCATTGCTCCAGGCCTTCACGGTGCAGTTTGTTGGCTTCGGAAAGCTGTTGCTGTTCGCGTTTTTTCTTGCGCAGAATCAAACTGATGGTGACCGGCGAGTTGTGTCGAATCAGAACGGCGGTGGTTTCCAGGTCCAGGCACTCTCTCCCGTTGATCAGCAGTTGCAGTTCGTCGCTCCAGGCCTGGCCGTTTTCGAGGGTTTCTTCGGTAAAGACCACCAGTTTGGCCAGGCTGGGACGAAACAGTTCGGAAACCGAGGTTTTTTGCAGGGATTGGAAGCTTTGAGCCAATAATTCGGTCGCGGCGCGATTGCTGTGCAGGACACGATTGTTGATGGGGTCGATCAACAGCATGGCATCCGGGCTTTGATGAAACAGGGTCTGATATAAAAACGGCGAAATCATGGATTCAGCAGTCCAATTAGGTGTGATAACTGCTTATAAACAATAAACAGACCAAAATACGAAATATCGTATTTAAGAATATGAAATCTCGTAATTCGACGAAATTTAATCGCATTTTTTTGTTAGGGAAATGGTGTTAAAAATCTGTTAAAACAACTGGTTATTTCAGTTTTGTGTGAATGGCATGACCGATGCTGTAATAGCGGTAACGTTTCTGGGTCATCTGGGCGACGTTTGTCGGATGCACTAATAAAGAACATTCTTCAACTCAAAATCGTGCGAGGTATTTTGTATGTCATTTAAAAGCTTGAGTGATCCGTTCAACCCGAATAAAAGTTTGCTGCATAAGTCCGATTGCGACTGCCCGGTCTGCCAGACGGAAAAGTCTGGTTCGCATCTGTCCGATTACGAAAAACAGGAGATGATCGAACGTCGAGTCGATGAGGAATATGGTGCCAGCGCGTCTCACAGTGCCCATGTCGAAGCGCAAGATACGGCCTTGACGTCGTCCGAAGACATTATCGACCGAGCGGTGGAAAGTGCCGTGGTGCGCGAAGTGTTCGGCCATAACGAATTCAGTCGTCGCTCGTTTTTGAGCATGATCGGTGCCGGTACCGCCGCCGCGGCCTTGAGCACGGTGTTCCCGATGGAGGAAGCCAAAGCCGCCATGAAAGAAACCATGGGGTTGGGCAAACTCGAGAAGAAAAAACTCAATATCGGTTTCGTGCCGATTACCTGTGCGACGCCGATTATCATGGCGCATCCGATGGGCTTCTATGAGCGTTACGGTTTGGATGTGGATGTCATTAAAACCGCCGGTTGGGCGGTGGCGCGTGACAAGTCTCTGGCCGGTGAATACGACGCTTCCCACATGCTGACGCCGATGCCGCTGGCGATGTCGATGGGGGCCGGTTCAACCGCCAAACCGTTCCTGATGCCGACGGTCGAAAACATCAATGGCCAAGCCATTGTGCTGCACAACGACCACAAAGACAAGCGTGACCCGAAACAGTGGAAAGGGTTCAAATTCGGGGTACCGTTTGAATACTCCATGCATAACTTCCTGCTGCGTTATTACGTGGCCGAATTCGGGTTGGACCCGGATAAAGACATTCAAATCCGTGTGGTGCCACCACCGGAAATGGTGGCGAACCTGCGTGCCGGTAACCTAGACGGTTATTTGTCGCCGGATCCGTTCAACCAGCGTGCGGTTTGGGAGAAAGTCGGCTTTATCCACATGTTGACCAAAGACATTTGGGAAGGGCATCCATGCTGTGCTTTCGCGTGCAGTAAGGAATTCGCAATGGAGAATCCGAATACATACGGCGCTTTGCTGCGCTCCATTGTTGATGCCACCGAGTATTCCGCCAAACCGGAAAACCGTAAGGAAATCGCCGAGGCCATTTCGCCGAAAAACTACCTCAACCAACCGGTGCCGGTGGTGAACCAGGTCCTGACCGGGCGTTATGCCGACGGCCTGGGATCCGTCATGGACGTGCCGGATCGTATCGACTTCGACCCCTTCCCATGGCATTCGATGGGGGTCTGGATTCTGACGCAAATGAAGCGTTGGGGCTACGTCAAAGGCGACATCGATTACAAGAAAATCGCCGAAGAGGTCTATCTGGCGACCGACACCGGTAAGGTCATGAAGGAAATGGGGTATGAGCCGCCAACGGAAACTTATTCCAACTACATGATCATGGGGAAAGAGTTCGACTACAACAGGCCTGAAGAGTACATCGAAAGCTTCAAGATCCGTCGAACTTAATATAGAAAGAACAAAGGTGTTTTTATGCTGACTGGATTAAGAGTCAAATCAATACTGTTATCCATCGTGATTTTGGTGGTGTTGCTTGGCATCTGGGAATGGACTAACCAGGCACCAACCGACACCAAGCCACTCACGGAGTACGAACTGCTGATGGGCGGTGCCTCGCAAGAGGCGCGGGTGCCGCCGCCGTCGGAAGTCATTAAGCTGGGTTATGAAGAGCTGAGCGACCCGTTCTACGATGCCGGGCCGAATGACAAGGGCATTGGCATTCAGTTGGGGTATTCCATTTACCGGGTGCTGGTCGGCTTCTTTTTTGCGGCCCTTATAGCGATTCCGGTCGGGTTCCTGATCGGGATGTCCCCTTTGATGTACAACGCCTTGAATCCGTTCATTCAAGTCCTGCGGCCGATTTCGCCGCTGGCGTGGATGCCGCTGGCGTTGTTTGTGATTAAGGATTCCGAAATTTCGGCGATTTTCGTGATTTTCATTTGTTCCATCTGGCCGATGTTGCTGAACACCGCCTTCGGTGTCGCCAATGTCCGTAAAGACTGGGTGAATGTCGCGAAAACGCATGAACTGAGTCCGTTGAAAACTGCCTGGTTGGTGATTTTGCCGGCCGCCGCGCCGACGATTCTGACGGGGATGCGTATTTCCATCGGGATTGCCTGGTTGGTGATCGTGGCCGCGGAAATGCTGGTCGGTGGAACCGGTATCGGTTACTACGTCTGGAACGAGTGGAATAACCTGGATTTATCCAGCGTGATTTTCTCGATTCTGATGATTGGTGTGGTTGGTATGGTGCTGGATATGATTCTGGCCTATGCCGGACGCTGGATTTCATACCGGGAATAGGAGGACTTAATGGGACATTTTTTAGAAGTACAAGGGTTAAAGAAAAGTTATCCCGGTGAAGGAAAAGCGCCGGATGCGGTGATTTTCGATCACGTCAATTTCAATATTGAAAAGGGTGAGTTCGTTTGCGTCATCGGTCACTCCGGTTGCGGTAAATCGACCATTTTGAACATCCTCGCCGGTCTGGACGAGGCGAGTGACGGTTTTGTGTTCATGAACGGGCGCGAAGTGGCCGGGCCAAGTTTGGACCGCGGCGTTGTGTTTCAGAACTACAGTCTGTTGCCGTGGCGCTCCGCGCTTCAGAACATTATGTTTGGGGTGCAGGCACGCTGGAAAGACTGGTCGAAAGACAAGGTTGCCGAACACAGCCGTAAATATTTGGAGCTGGTCGGCTTGAAAGGGGCGGAAAACCGTAAACCGGCGGAGTTGTCCGGCGGGATGCGTCAGCGGGTCAGTATTGCCCGCGCCTTCGCCACCCAGCCGCAGTTACTGTTGTTGGATGAACCTTTCGGGGCGTTGGATGCTCTGACGCGTGGCGTGATTCAGGAAGAGCTGATCAAGATTTGGAGTGAATCCAAGCAGACGGTGTTCATGATTACGCACGACGTGGACGAAGCCATTCTGTTGTCGGACCGCATTCTGTTGATGTCAAACGGGCCGAAAGCCCGTGTGGCCGAGTCGGTCGAAGTGACAATTCCGCGGCCGCGGAACCGCACCGATATCATCCACCACGACGATTATTACAAGATTCGTAACCACCTGGTCGACTTCCTGGTCAACCGTTCCAAGGAACTGTCCGGCGAGAAGGTCGATGCGTCCGAACAGGATCAGCCGACAGTGGTGAATTTAGCCAGTTAAAAGAGGAGAAAACTGATGATGACAAAAATCGAAATGACCGAGGCCATCATTCTGGCCAAAAGCGAAAAAGGGGCTTCCTGGGGCAGTATTGCGGAAGCCGCCGGTTTGAGTGAAGTGTTTGTTACGTCCGCCTGTTTGGGGATGAACAGCTTGAAACCGGACGTTGCGGACAAGGTGGCCGCTTATCTGGGATTGGACGCCAGCGTGTCGACGGCCTTGCAAGCGTTCCCGATGAAAACCTGGGAAAAGGCGGTGCCGACCGACCCGTTGATTTATCGTTTGTATGAAATCGTGGGCGTTTACGGGCCGACCATGAAAGAGCTGATTCACGAAAAATTCGGTGACGGCATCATGAGCGCCATCGACTTTTCCATGGACATCGACAAAGAAGTGAATCCGGCCGGTGATCGCGTGGTGATTACCATGAACGGAAAATTCCTGCCGTATAAGGCTTGGTAAGCTTCGCTTTTACTGTTTAATGGATTCTTTCCATTATAAAAAAGCCCGGATATTCCGGGCTTTTTGCGTTGGCGCCAACGTTTTTACAGCTTGATGGCGTTCATGGTTTTTTGCAGTTCTTGCGCTTTGCTGGTCATGGTTGCACTGAGCTGCGCCGACTGGTCGGACAGTGCCGCGTTTTCCTGCGTGAATTGGTCCAATTGCGACACCGCTTGATTAACCTGTTCGACGCTGCTCATTTCTTGATCGGCCGCCGCACTGATTTCGGTGACGATGGTCGCCAGTTCGTCAATGGTCTGGTTGATTTCGTTCAGCGACTGCGCGGATTGCTCCGAGAGTTGCTGACCGCGGTTGACCGAGGCCAGGTTTTTCTCCACCAGCTCTTTAATGTCGTTGGACGATTGCGAGGCGCGCAAGGCCAAAGAGCGGACTTCACCCGCCACCACGGCAAAGCCGCGACCATGCTCACCGGCACGGGCCGATTCCACTGAAGCGTTCAAGGCCAAGAGATTGGTTTGGAAGGATATGCCGTCGATGATTTGCACAATGTCGGCGATTTTCTGGCTGGCGGCACTGATTTCATTCATGGCTTCTTGACTTTGGTTGGCGATGTCGCTGCCTTGTGCCACGTGCGATTTCACCTGATTCCCCAGTTGCATCGCCGTTTTGGACTCTTGCGCCGTGTTACGGATGGTGTGGGTGAGTTCTTCCATGCTCGAGGCGGTTTCTTCCAAGGAAGCCGCCTGTTGTTGGGTGCGGGCGTTCAGGTTTTGGTTGTCCTGGCCGAGCGCTTGCATATTGTCGACCACCGAGTCGGCGGTTTCGGCGGTTTGAATCAGAATTTGGTGCAGGTTGTCCATGGCCTGATTGATGCCTTGTTTGAGGTTTTCCAGGTCGCCGCTGTACTGGTTTTGAATCTGCTGGGTTAAGTCGCCTTGTGAGAAAGCGTTCATGCTTCGGTTGATGTCGCTGAAAGCCTTGTCCAAAGCGGAGACCGAATCGTTGACTGTGGTTTTCAGTGCTTCCAAATCGCCCGGCAGGGTTTGGTCGACACGGTAGGAGAATTGGCCGTTGGCCATAAAGAACATCACGCGAGTGACTTCGGCCAGCGCGCTTTTCAATGTCATCATCGCTTGAACGCTGTTTTGCACGATTTTTTGATGCTGTGGCATTAGGTTGTCGGACAGGGCGTCCAGGTGTTGCGACAAGGAAATGTCGATCCCGGCCACCCCGACGACGGTGCCGTTATCGATAATTGGCGTGACCACGCTGGTGATGAGGAATTCGTCGTCACCGACTGGATACATATAGGGTTCGACAATTTGCGGTTGGCGTGTCTGCAAGGGTTGCAGGTAAAAATCGCCCAGGCCGGGTACTTCGTAATCCACCAGCGGTTCCAACGCCATCTGGTCGCCGGAACGCCCCCAAAACGGCATAAAGCGTCCGGTGGCATCGTGCCAGTCCTTAGATTGAAATTTTGTGTCCTGGCCGTCGTAGGCATTCGGCTCCCAGCCGCTCCAGCAGGCCAGAAACGTCGGGTTGTCTTTCAGGTGTTCCTGAATGCGGTTCAAGGCGGTTTCGCGGTCGGCTCCTTGTTTGTGCAGGGCCAGCAAGTCGTCCGCCATCTTTGCTACCACGGTTTGGGCGGTTTGGATGTCGTTTTCCGCTTTCACCAACGTCAATTGCCCGCCAAAGTCGGCGGATTGAATCGCTTCAATGACGTCGCTCATGACCTGGTCGGCGCGTTGATTTTGTCGGGTCAGATCATTCAGTTCGGTGACGACTTTTTCCGGCAAGCCTTGTTCGGCGAGCGCGTCGGTTTGCCCCGTCTTGAAGGCTTCCAACAAGACTTCGTAATCCTGATTGGAACTCGGCACTTCGACGAGCGCGCGTAGCTGGTTCTGCAAACCGCTGGGAAGGTCCGCTGAGGCCTCCCGGTCTTTCTGTAAGTCGGCGATAAAGGCTTGTTGGTGTGACAGGAGTTTTTGATAAAAGATGGCCACCGACACCAGCCCAACGGCTAGAGCGGCCGGTACCAGTCCCCAGGGGCTGAGGTCGGGATTATTGACATACAAGGCCGATATCAAGGCTCCGAGTAGAAGGTTGATGAAGACGATTCCAACAAACGTTATGCGCATTTCAGTTCCTATCAGATTCTATGGAAATTCCAGAAAAATTCCTATTAGTTAAAATAAGTTCTTTGCAGTATAAAAGCAATTTTTGTTCTGATTAGGAAAAACACTTAAAAATAAAAGAGATAGCGACGATGTTGGGCAAAAAATATTTTAATTTGTTACAGGGTTGCACCAATTTTGGGTGAACGAATGATGGACGAAAACGGCCAGGTCTGGCCGTTTTTGGTATAGTGTTGCCAACAGCTTATCTAAAGGTTTCGAGTTGTTTTAATGACATCCGATTTACAGAAAACACTTTGCCAATATTTCCCAGACTTGCTTAACGGGCGGTTTACCGTTTTGCCGACGGTGTTTGAAGACAGCAGTCATCAAATTTGGTTTTACGACGACGCTGGACAGCGTGATGTTATTAAGGTTTTGAATTCCGTTACACATGATGCCGGGCCCTTCTGGCAGGGAATGCAAGCGTTATTCGATGTGGATTTACCGCAGCAGATTTCCAAGTTTGAAACCCTGTATCCGATGGTGGCGGACGCGACCGAGTTGCGGATTCCGGCTCTTCGGCAACTGTGGTTAAAACCGTCTGCCGGGCTGTGGGGATTGCGCACGGATTGTTTGCCGGGCCGAGCGGTGACGGCCGAGTCGGTTACTTCGGAAATGGTGGCACAGTTGGCGCGCCATTTGGCGGGGTTGCATCGTGTGTCTTTCGAGGGATTTGGCGACATCACCTGTCCAGAGTTTAATCGGCAAAACCACCAGGCCTGGTCAAACCATTTGAAAACGTGGTTGGAACAACAAGCGACGCCGGAGAAGGGTGTGCCGGCTTCTGAGCGCGACGCTTTGCTGGCCGAGTGTGATAAGGTTTTTCAGCCGGATGTCGATGCGGGGCCGTTTGGCATCATTATGCCGGATTTACGTTGGGATCAGTTTCTGCAACAGGACGGCCGATTGACCGGTTTGACCGATTTGGATGCGTTGGTGGCCGGGCCGATCGCTTTGGATTGGGTATTGGTTGAACTGCTGCTGAACGAAAATCAATTTGATGAATTTTGTAACGAATATCAAAAAGTGGCGGAAATTCCGACGGTTTCTGAGGTTCGTGAGCCGTATCGCGCCGCGTTGTTTCTGATGAATGTCTTTGGGGAATCAAACTACCAGGCCTGGCAGGAACGGCCGGTTTGGCTGGATTGAGCCAGACTGACCGAGTGCTTCTTTTTTTAAGGTTCGGAGTGCTGGCGTTGTATCCAGTCCTGACGCCATTCCCGATACCCGACAATCGCCAGGCCGAAATACAGCACAAACATCACGATGGTGAAGTAGAAGCCGCTTTGCCAATAAAGCACGATGGCGGCCGAATTGATGACCAACCAGTAGAGCCAGTTTTCCAGCACTTTGCGCGCCATCAGATAGGTGTTCATGACCGAAAACACCATGACTCCCGCATCCAGATACGGAAAGCGTGAATGGTCGCCGCTTTCCAGAAAACCGCCCAGCGCGAACGTCAAACTGAACCCCGTCACCAAATACAGCAAGTGGAACCCAAGCGATTTGCGATGCACGGCAATGCCGTTGTCACTTTTCACCGGTTGGCGCCAGAGCCAGAAGCCGTAAATGGCCATCAACAGATAATAGCCGTTCAGCACCGCCTGCAAGGGCAATTGGCCTTGCCAGAACAGCAGGGTGTAGATCAGCGTGCTGAAAAAGGCACAGGGCCAGGCCCAAACTGATTGACGGATGGCAAACAGGATGTAGCCCAAACCGAGTAGCGTGGCGACGATTTCCCAGCCGGATAAGGCCGACATGGACGCCAGAATGCCGTCGGCAAATTGTTCAATCGCCACAGCGTTCAATATCCGCTTCGGAGCGATCCGTGCCGAGCAGTTTCAGCACGAAAACGGTTTTGGGCTGGTCGGCGAGCACGGTTTCGATGTCGTCGGTGAGGGCGGCCATCAAGGTGCGATAATCGCCGAAAATCTGCGTGCTCATCGCATTGCGGGCGATACGAATGTCCGGCCGTTTTTCCAGCGATTCGATGAAATCGAGAATCGGCTGACAATATTGATCCTGCAATGGGTACATGCTGATGTCGATGGACGCTTGTAATGGCATGAATATCTCCTTAATGCGGCATTGGGTTTAAACGTTTCGCTTTAAACAGGGTCGTTAATAATCGTAAGCGACGGTCACGCCATAGGTTCTGGGCGCGCCCTGTTGAGTGTATAAAGCGGCATCCGTTCTTTTCGGGTCGGCATTAAAATAAAACCCTTCCGTGGCATATTTCGTATCGCCTAGGTTTTTGCCCCATACAATGACGGTCCAGTTTTTACGTTGATAGGTCACGGCACTGTTGACTAAGGAGTAGGCTTTGGACTTCTGCGGTTGGGTGCTGGAGAAGTAATACGCATCTTTCCCTTCGATATTGGCGGACAAGGTCCAATGATCGGTCAAGAAATATTCGCCGCCGACACTAAAGGTATAGTTGGGCGAACGAGCGGTTTCTCGGTCATCTAAGACGAGATCCGGTTGCCCTTGTTCCTCATAGGTATAGTCCGTATAGGTGCTCTTTAACAACCCTAAAGACCCTAAAAATCTGAAGTCATCCACAATCAGCCAATCCATTTGTCCCTCTAACCCGTAATAGGTTGATTTCGGCGCATTCTCGGTATAAAGCATCCAGTTTCCATGGGTGTCATAGTAGGACACAGGAATTTGGCGGTCTTGATTTTGCCCGTAGAAAACATTCAAACGGGTGTTGAGGCGGTTATTGAGCATGGATGAGTTGAGGCCCCCTTCCAGGTTCCAAAGTGTCTCGGTATCATAAAGAACCGGTTTGTCACTCGGCAAACGCCCTTCATCATTGACGCCGCCCGCTTTATAACCTCTGGATAAGGTTATAAAGCTGAGATGGTTTGGGGTGATTTGGTAACTGGCACCGAGTTTCCCACCGTAAAGGACCTCACTGGATTTTTTGCTGAACCCACTGACGGTACCGTCATAATCGTAATGATAGTTTTCAACTCTCAAACCCGCCATCAATATCCATTTATCCGTTAAATGATGGTCTAATTGCCCGTACAGGGATTGGCTGGAGGTTTTGTAATCGTATCCGGAAGGGGTTAAATAGCCGCCGTAATCATAGCCTCCTGTGTAGTCTTCATCTTGTGCCAGATAATAAAAACCGGCCACCCAGTCTGTTGTTCCGTTGAAAATACGACCATCTTCAGAGGATAAGAAACGTAAATCTAATGTTTGGTTGTTCCGTTTACGTTCGTTATGATCCGTTTGAGTGACCAGGCTGGGATCGTATCCTGGGTTGGCCCAATCACCGTCATACGAATAAGTGCTTTTGCTATTGATGTGAGTGATGGCCGCGACCATGTCGATGAATGGGTTCACCGCATAATCGGCTTTCAGAGCCACGCCGTCCGACTTGAGTGTGTCTTGCCCCGGTTCATCCGAAAGGGTGGTGTAACCGTTTTTAAAATTGAAGGCATCATAGCCATTGTCAATATCAATGTGTAAAAGCTTTAAATCCAATGATAGGCGTTCGTTTACATCCCATTTCAAGTTCGCTCTGGCGGTCAGTTCATCTCGGTTTTGGGTGTTCTTTTTATCCAAATAATCATTTTCCATATACCCATCGGAATTGTATTGGTACACCGCCAAACGCCCCGCTAATTTATCCTTTACGATTGGGCCATTCAGCATCACGCCACCGGCATAGGTATTATGCGAACCCACCGTGCCTTCCAATCTGGCCGAGGGCTGATAAGAGGCTTCATTGGTTTGTACCTGGATCAAGCCAGCCAGAGCAGAAGAGCCAAAACGTGTCCCTTGTGGACCGCGCAATACTTCCACTTGTTTGACATCAAACATTGTGGCGGCCGCTCCCATTTGGCTGTAATCGAAGTCATCGACTAATACCCCAACAGAGGAGTTCACGGGGGTGTAATACTGTTCTGTGATTCCCATGCCGCGAATCTGATAATAGTGCGCGGTTGCGCCACCACTGGAGGCATTCACATTCGGCATTAAACCAATCACATCTTCAATGTTTTGGGCATCGCGCTCTTGCATCTCGGCCGGCGTCACCACCGTGACACTGGAGGTACTTTGTTGAATGTCGGCCTCCCGAAAATCGGCTTCAATTTGGACCGGCTTGAGTTTGACGGTTTTGGCCTCGCTGGCGGTTTCCTCGGCCAGAGACGGTGTGAGGTGCAATAAACCGAATGATAAGAATGAGGCCGGAATGACGGCGGATAAAATGGGTTTCAGGTGCATGTTGCTTCCTTTTCAGTTCACCAAAAAGGACAGGTATGCAATTCGGACAGTCGCCTGTGAAGCGGCTAAGATCGAGTGTTGCAGCCTGTTCCTACGCCAGTATTAACTGGATCAGGTTATAAGGGTTCCCTTTCATCAGGATCTCAGGCCTTTCGACCACCCCTCGGCATAAATTCAGAGACGTTAATTGTGTATAGACCACGTCTCTCTAAAAACGTGAGCGCGATTATAAAGCAAAAGCGTTCGGATTTAAATATTCAAGGCATTGATATGACATGAATTTCGACCAGGCCTGGCCGAAATTGGGAAACCGTTACGTTACTCGTTTAAATCGACGGGATGTCGTCCGAGTCGTAAGGCAGGCGTTCGTCGCCGTAGATTTCTTCCGAAAAGGATTCGACCCGTTCTTCCGCGATGTCGGTGCGCGCAAATTGCGCGATGTGGAAAAGCGCTTCGCCTTCGTTGACCAACGGCATCACCATTTGGCCGATGACAATGCCGCTGGCATTGGCATAGACCTCGAATTCCGCTTCACCGAAAGGGTCGGAAATCACACCGAGCAAGGTTTGGTCTTTCTGTACCCGGTCGCCATCCTTGACCAATGCCCGGAAAATACCGCTGTGCGGGGCACGCACCCAATAGCTGGAACGTGCGATGACCGGGCTTTTCGCCGGTTTTTTCGGCACGCGTCCAGGCGCAATCATGCCAAGGTGTTTCATAACGTTCAGCACGCCTTTGACACCGGCACGGATGGCGAACTCGTCGAACCGCAAGGCCTCTCCCGCTTCGTACAGCAGAATGGGGATGTCTTTTTTCACCGCAGAAGCGCGGAGGGAGCCGGGGCGCAAGGTGGCGTTCATCATCAAGGGGGCGCCGAAGGCTTCGGCCATCGCCAGAGTTTCGTCGTTTTCGAGATCGGCGCGAATCTGCGGTAGGTTGGTGCGATTGATGGCGCCGGTGTGCAGGTCGATGCCGTGGCTGCACTGGCCGACGATTTCATTCAGGAACAGGTAAGCCATTCGGCTCGCCAGCGAGCCTTTTGACGACCCCGGAAAGCTGCGGTTGAGGTCGCGCCGGTCGGGCAGGTAGCGGCTTTGGTTGATGAAACCGTGCAGGTTGACGATGGGCACGGCAATGAGGGTGCCTTTCAAGCGTTGTAAGGCTTTGACCTTCATCAGGCGGCGAATGATTTCCACACCGTTGAGTTCGTCGCCGTGAATGGCGGCGCAGATGAACAGCGTCGGCCCTTTACGTTTGCCATTGATGACCTGCACCGGCATATTCAGTTCGCCGTGGGTATAAAGTTTGCCCACTTGCAAATCGACGGTTTTACGCTCGCCGGGTTTGATGGTTTCCGAACCGATGGTGATGGCGTGATTGGCCGGTTTTTTCATAGCGGTTTTCCTGTGGCGACGACCATCTTAGTCTTAACCCTTACCGCGGGTTTTGGTGCGATGTGGCTTGGCGTTTTTTTCGATGAATTCGATGATTTGGCCCGCCACGTTTTTACCGGTGGCATATTCAATGCCTTCAATGCCCGGGGAGGAATTGACTTCCATCACCACCGGCCCGTGATTGGAGCGCAGTAAATCGACCCCGCAGACATTCAGCCCCATGATTTTCGCCGCGCGTACCGCCGTGGCACGTTCTTCGGGGGTGATGCGGACCAGCGAAGCGCTACCGCCCTGGTGCAGGTTGGAACGGAATTCACCTTCCTTGGCCTGACGCTTCATCGCCGCAACCACTTTGCCGCCGATGACAAAACAACGCAAGTCCGCCCCACGGGCTTCTTTGATGAATTCCTGCACCAGAATGTTGGCCTTCAAGCCATTGAAGGCCTGGATGACCGATTCGGCCGCCGAGTGGGTTTCGGCCAACACCACGCCGACGCCTTGCGTGCCTTCCAACAATTTGATGACCACCGGCGCGCCGCCAACGGTTTCCAGCAGGTCGTTGACATCATCCGGCGAGTGGGCAAAGCCGGTCACCGGCAGGCCGACCCCGCGGCGTGACAACAGTTGCAAACTGCGCAGTTTATCGCGCGAACGGGAAATGGCGACCGATTCGTTCAAAGGATAAACGCCCATCATTTCGAACTGACGCAAAACCGCAGTGCCATAGAAGGTAATGGAGGCGCCGATGCGAGGAATGATGGCGTCGAACCCTTCCAGTATTTCGCCTTTGTAATGGATTTGCGGGTGGTTTGCCGAGATGTTCATGTAGCAGCGTAGTGCGTCGATGACACGTACTTCGTGCCCGCGCTCCTCGGCCGCTTCAATCAATCGACGGGTGGAATAAAGGTGTGCGTTGCGCGATAAAATAGCGATTTTCATAAGTGAATCTTTCCGTTGTATTGTGTTGCGGGTGCGGCGTTGTTAACGGGTTTTGAGCTGGGTAGGTGCTGTTTGAGCGTCCGTTGGATGGCTCGATGTTTGGTTTGATATGTCGACACCCTTTAAGTGGAATTCTATGTCAATTTACGGGGAATTCATACTCTTTTTTCATGGTGTTGCAACACCTTGTTATGACAGGCGAAAACCATGATTGGCGCTTTCGTTTCGGGCGTTTTTAAGGTATAAAGAGAGCGGCGTCGGCTAAGCCCCTTTGAGCGTTTTGAAACCGACCAACCTTTTTAAACCGCATGACGAAAAGAAAATGATTCCATGACCACCAGCGACGAAACCCTCTCCCGTTCCGAAGAAAAATTGCTTGAACTGCAAACCCTATTGAGCGAAGGCGACCAGGAAAAAGTCTGCGAATTCTTCGCAGAACAGAACGACACCGAAATTGCCCATTTGTTGGAGTCCTTCCCGGCCAGCGCCCGCGAACGCATCTGGATTTGCGTACCGGAAGAGTTGAAAGGGGAAGTGCTGGCGGAGGTCGGCGAAGAGGTGCGGGCGTCTTTGATGTCCGACATGGAGGCCGAAGCGGTTTCCGACCTGACGCGCGATCTGGACGCACAGGACATTGCGGAAATTCTCGATACGGTCGAGCCGTCGGTCAAAGAGGCGGTCATCGACAATCTGGATGACAGTACCCGTGAGCAGGTGCAGGTGTTGCATGCCTATGGCGACAATACGGTGGGGCGTTATATGGACCCGAACACCGTCAACGTCAAGGAAGATGTGACCTTGGAAACCGTGCAACGATACATCCGCATCAAAGGGTTGTTGGACGAGCGTTCTCAGGAATTCATGGTGACAGATAAGGAAAACCGTCTGGTGGGATCTTTGAGTCTGGTCGATTTGGTGAAAAACAACCAGGAAGCGCAGGTGACGGAATTCATGCATCAGTCGGTGTCGTTGCTGGATGAAATGGACGTGCACGAAGCCGCGGTGGTATTGCGTTCCAAGGAATTGCGCTTTGTACCGGTGGTGAATGCCGACGGCATTCTGGTCGGGCAGTTGAACATCGACAACATCATGGAAATCACCCGTGAAGACGCCGACAATACGTTATTGGGGATGTCCCGTGTCAGCGACGACGAGGAACTGTTCGCGCCGGTGATGACCAGTGCGAAAAGCCGGGGTGTCTGGCTCGGCATCAATCTGGCGACGGCGTTTCTGGCGGCTTACGTCATCGGTCAGTTTGAGGCGGTGTTGTCGCAGGTGGTGGCGTTGGCGGTATTGATGCCGGTGGTGGCGAGCATGGGCGGCATTGCCGGCAGTCAGACCTTGACGGTGATTATTCGCGGCTTGGCGATGGGGCAGGTCGGGGGCAACAACCGTTGGTGGTTGTTCAATAAAGAACTTTGGGTCGGGGTGTTGAACGGTTTGGTGTGGGCCTTCGTTGTCGGTGTGATTGCGCAGTTATGGTTTGATAATTGGATCGTGAGTCTGGTGATTACGCTGGCCATTGTCATCAATATGACCGTCGCCAATGTGTCCGGTATCGCGATTCCATTAATATTGAAACGTATGAAAATCGACCCGGCGTTATCCGGCGCGGTGATTCTCACGACCGTGACCGATGTGGTCGGTTTCTTATCCTTCTTGGGCTTGGCGACGGTGCTGATTCTGCACTAAACAACCAAACCCGAAGGCATCTCAAAAACGCCCAGGCCTGGGCGTTTTCATTTATTCGATTACAACAAGGAATCGATACGCGCTTTGGCCGCTTCGATGGATTGGGCGACGGCGTCGTCGCCCATCCCCATGCCCGGGGCTTCGATAAAGGTGATGTCTTCGATGCCGATGAAGTTCAAGGCGGTTTTTAAATACGGCTTGACGAAATTCAACGCGTCCATTGGCGGTTGGGTGTAATCCCCGCCGGAAGCGATGAAGACATAGGCCTTTTTCCCTTTCAACAATCCTTCCGGACCGTTTTCGCCGTATTGGAAAGTTTCGCCCACACGCAGGATGTGGTCCAGATAGGCTTTCAGCGTGGAAGGAATGGCGAAGTTATACATCGGGCTGGTCAGCACAAGGGTGTCTGCGGCACGGATTTGCGCCACATATTGCTCTGACAGGGTCAGGGCGCTTTTTTGTGCTTCGTCGCGTTCATTCGGCATGGTGTACATGGCTCCGATCATGGCTTGGTCCATGTGTGGCGGCGGAGTGGCAGCCAAGTCGACTGTCTGGATGTCGGCATCGTGGTGCTGGGATTGCCATTTCGATAGGAAATAGTCGGCCAGTTCTTTGGAATGCGAACCTTGTGATAAGGCGCTGCTGTCAACACGAAGTAACGTGGTCATAGTGGTTTCTCCTGAAAAGGTATTTGCTTGGGTTGAGACTATTTTATAAAGAAAGAAAATGTGAATAAACCAGCGATAAAGCAAATAACTGTTGCTTGAATTGCAACAATAGAGCCGACGAGGCAGGTTGGGTGCCCAGCCGATGACACGGCTGGACGAAAGGCATACGCGGCTTATTTCAAGCCGGACAGAATGGCGTTTTCCACTTTATCGATGGCTTGGGTGCCGTCGACTTTGATGTATTTCAACGAAGCGTTTTTGGCCGCTTCGTCTGTGTAGTAACCGATCAATGGAGCCGTTTGCTCGTGATACACCTTCAAACGATCCAACACCACGTCGGCTTTGTCGTCGTCACGCTGAATCAAATCTTCACCGGTTTCATCATCCTTGCCCTCCACTTTCGGCGGGTTGTAAGTCAGGTGATAGGTACGGCCGGAAGCCGGATGCACGCGACGGCCTGCCATGCGGTTGACGATTTCGGAATCCGGCACGTCGATTTCAATGATGGCGTCGATGTCGACACCGGCGGCTTTCAACGCATCCGCTTGCGGCACCGTTCTCGGGAAACCGTCCAGCAGGAAACCGTTGGCGCAATCCGGTTCGGCAATGCGGTCTTTGACCAGACCGATGATGATTTCGTCCGTGACCAGTTTACCGGCATCCATGAATTCCTTGGCTTGTTTCCCGAGCGGCGTTTCGGCCTTGATGGCCGCGCGTAGCATGTCGCCGGTGGAGATTTGCGGAATATCGAATTTTTTGGTCAGGAATTGGGCTTGTGTCCCTTTTCCGGCGCCCGGTGCGCCCAGAAGAATAAATTTCATAATCAGTTCTCGCTTAAGGTTGTACGTATTCAGTGGCGGCTATTTTATCAAATTGAACAAGGGAACCTCTATTAATTCTGGACGGAGCCGATTGAGAGTCAAAATGGGTTTTTTCAGTGCCGATAGGGCGAATTTTGGACTCAAGAGGCCCGTTCACGAATGAATGGAGGCTTCCTTTAAAAGGGTTTGAATCATTCGGGCCGCCTGTTGTTGATAACCGCCGCCGAACAGGTTGAAATGATTCAACACATGGTAGAGGTTATACAGTTCCTTACGGGTCGCATAGCCTTTGTCCAACGGGAAAACGCTGTTATAACCGGCATAGAATTCGGGTGAAAAGCCACCGAAAAGTTCGGTCATCGCCAAGTCGGCTTCACGGTCGCCATAGTAACTGGCCGGGTCGAAAAACACCGCGTCGCCGTCAGTGGTGAAGGCGCTGTTGCCGCCCCAGAGGTCGCCATGCAAGGGTGAGGCTTCCGGTTGATAGTCGTCGAAAAATTTCGGCAAAGCTTCGATCAGTGCCTGCCCCTGTTCGACCAGGCTGTTCGATGCGCCGTGATCTTGCGCCAGAGTCAGTTGGTGGGCCAGTCGCTGCTGGCTGTAAAATGCCACCCAGTCGTCGGACCAGGTATTGGGTTGCAACGTATGACCGATGTAATTGTCTTCCGGCCAGCCGAAGCGATTGTCCGCATTGACTTGGTGGTGCAACAAGGCCAAATCCTTACCGCGTTGCTCGTCGTCTCCGCGAGACGTCAAAGGCAGGTATTCCAAAACCAGCCAGGCCTGGTCGTTTTCGAGGCCGGTGGCGACTACCTTCGGCACCCGCACGCTCAAGGTTTTGCCTAAGGCATTGAGGCTGTTGGCTTCGGTTTCAAACAGGTGTGACAGATGGCTGTGATTGGTCTTGAGGAAAAACTCGCCTTGCTGAGTGTGCAGATGGTAGGAGCGATGGATGTCGCCGCCCGAGACCGGTGCGGCGCTTTCGATGTCGAACGGGCGCCCGGTGCTCAGGGCGATGGATTCGGAAAGGGCTTGCCAGTTCATAGTCACTCCTTTGCTGAAGGTGCGTCGGGAACCGTGACGGTCAGTCGAACAGTTCCTGGGTGATTTGCTCCATTTTGGTCTCGGAGATGTCCGGAATTTCCGGTGCGTTCTGCTCGCGGAAGATTTCGAAGAAAGCGCCCGGAGTGTCCGCCGGCACGGCCAAGCCGGTTGAGCGGTCGATGGGCACGTTCACTAAACCTTCCGGTAAACCGAAGGGGGCGTTCGGATAAGGTTTCAAAGCTTCGCGCATGTAGTCGATCCAAATCGGCAGGGCGGCGCGGCCACCGACTTCCGAACGACCCAATGTGGTTGGGGTGTCGAAGCCGACCCAGACGGTGGTGGCAATGTCCGGGTTGAAGCCTGAGAACCAAGCGTCTTTCTGGTCGTTGGTGGTCCCGGTTTTCCCGGCGATGTCATTGCGTTCCAATACTTTTGCTTTGCGTCCGGAGCCGTGGTTGATGACGTCCTGCATCATCGAGGTCATGATGTAAGCGTTCTGCGGGGTGACGACACGCGGTGCGTTTTGCGGGTCGCCTTCCACACACTGGGCGTTACAGGCGCGCTGCGGCTGGGCCTGATAAATGGTCTGGCCGCTGAAGTCCTGCACCGAATCAATCAGGTAGGGTTCGATTAAATAGCCGGTATTGGCGAAGGTGGCGTAGCCGCGCACCACTTGCAACGGTGTCAACTGCACCGAGCCCAGCGCCAATGACAAATCGCGGTGCGCGTTCAGCTGATCTTGCGGGAAGCCGAACCGTTCCAGATAATCGACCGCGTAACGGATACCGATTTGCTGCAAAAGGCGAATCGATACCAGGTTACGGGAATGGGCCAGCGCCATTCTCAAACGAGTTGGGCCATAGAAGCGCCCGGAGTAGTTTTCCGGACGCCAGGTGTCTTCCAGTGCGCGGTCGTGGAAGACCACCGGCGCATCGTTGATGATGGTGGCGGCGGTCATGCCTTTGTTCAAGCCCGCGGAATACAGGAAGGGTTTGATGTTGGAACCGACCTGACGCACCGCCTGGGTGACGCGGTTGAACTTGCTGCGGAAATAGTCGAATCCGCCGACCAACGAAATGATGCGGCCATTGCTGGGGTCAACCGAGACCAAGGCGGCTTCGGTTTTTGGGTCTTGCGCCAAGCGCCATTGGTCGTCGAGTTTTTGCAGGTAAATGACGTCGCCGCGCTTCAGAACCTCGGCCACCGATTGTGGCTCGGAACCGGTTTTGTTCACGTCGATGTAAGGGGCCGCCCACAGCATGTTGTCCAGCTGCAATTGGGTTTCTTCGCCGTTTGAAACCAGTACATCGGCGGTCTTTTCGGTGACGCGAAGCACCACGCCGGTTTCCAGATAACCGAATTTCTCGATTGGATCGAGGGCTTCCAGCAGTTGTTCTTTGTTAGTCAGCAAGGTTGGGGCGACATGTTTAATCGGTCCGCGGTAGCCGTGGCGACGCTCGTAATCCTGCAAACCGTTACGGACGGACAAATTAGCGGTGCTCTGTAATTGGCTGTCGATGGTGGTGGTGATGGTCAGGCCGTTTTTCAGCGCATCTTCCCCGAAATTGTCGATGGCGAAGCTGCGTGCCATTTCCGCCACGTAACCGGCTTCGATGTCAATGCGGGCACCGGTCAGCTTGGCGTGCACCGGCACGGCTTGCGCCTCTTTCATCTGCTCTTCGGTGATGTAGTGGTTTTCATACATTCGGCGCAAAACATAGTTACGGCGCAACTTGGCTCTTTCCGGATTGTAAATCGGATTGTAACGGGAAGGCGCTTTCGGCAGACCGGCAATCATGGCGTATTCGTCAAGGGATAATTGGTCGATGGGCTTGCCGTAATAGGTCTGGGCGGCTGCGGCCACGCCGTAAGAACGGTAACCGAGGAAAATTTTGTTCAGGTAAATGGCGAGGATTTCCTGTTTTGAAATCTGGTGCTCGATTTTGTAGGACAGCACGATTTCATTGAGCTTACGCAAATAGGTTTTCTTTTTGCTCAGGAAGAAGTTCCGTGCTACCTGCATGGTGATGGTGGAGCCGCCGGATTGTTTGCTGCCGGTCGTAATCAGCTCGTAGGCGGCACGCGCCAAGCCTTTGAAGTCGACGCCGCCGTGTTCGAAAAAGTTCTCGTCTTCCGAGGAGATGATGGCTTGCGTCATGCGTTCCGGAATTTCCGAGTAGTCGAGCGGAATGCGCTTTTTGGTGCCGATTTCACTGATGAGCTGTCCGTCGCGGGTGACGATTTTCAGCGGTACTTGATAGGTGACGTCTTTCAGCGCCGAGGCGTCCGGCAGGGTCGGGTAAATGGTCACGGCATAAAGGATGACGACGACCAACGGGGCGACGATGGCACCCAGAAAGGTGGAAATCCAGAAAAAGCGTTTGAAAAATCCGCGCTTCTTTTTCGGTTTCGGCGCCTGCTCGGCGCCCTGTTCAGGTGTGCTGTTCTGTGTTTCGTCGTTCATTATGGTGTCTTATGTCAAAGTTGGGGGTGGTCAACCGATGCGTTTCATCTTTTGACGTTCGTTCTTTTATATATCGTATCGAGCGCTAAAGTCTTGATATTTTGTTGAACTGGGCGAATCGGTTGGGCCATGACGGCTATCACGCGAATTATACGGGAAATCAAATCGATACAAAAGACGGGATTGGAAAACAGGCCTGAAAACAAAAGCCCGGCAATCGGCCGGGCTTTTCAATCAGCGAAATGAAAACGAGATTATTTCGAGTAACGTTTGGTTTTGATGTCGCTGTAGATCAGGTAAAGGTTACCGACAACAATGGTCACAATCGCCGCAACAACGCCGAACATGCCGATGCCGACCTGTAGAGACTGTGGCAAATAACCTGCCCAGATACCTAGTAAAACGGCGAGTGGAATGACCACAGTGATCAAAAGGACGCCGATCATTTTCATTAAATTGCTCATTTCTTATTCCTCAGATGAGTTGTGAATCCTTACAACAGTTTCGAACTATACTGACGTTAGGGTCAAATTTCAAATAAAAATCTTGATTGAGGTCAAGAAAGAATCCTTATGATCGCAAAAGTTTTTTTGTAGGTTGAACTCGGCTGCCGTTCGGTTCTGGGTGTCCACTATCCCGCACGGATTCATACACTTAGCGCAAAGTAGGTTTTAATGCCTTCCAAAATACTGTTGGTCGCGACGGCGGCGAGAATCAACCCCATGACCCGACTGATGACACTGGCACCCGCATCGCCGATCAATCGGTGGATAAAGGTGGCACCCAGCAACAAAATAAAGGTGATGAGCAAGACCAGCAACATCAAGCCGGCGGTGATCCCCTGTTCCATGACTTCAAAACGGTGATTGTCGGTGAGCATGACCACCGCCATCATTGCGCCGGGCGACGCGATGGACGGAATGGCCAGCGGAAAAATAGCGTGATTAACCGGCGAGCTTGAACGGGTATCTTGTTGGGCGAGCAATTCTTTTTCTTCCTGGGGTTTGCCTTCGCCGAAAATCATCGTCAAAGCGAACAGGAACAGCACGATGCCGCCGGCGATTTGAAAGGCCGACAAGGCGATGTTCATCGATTCCAGCAGTAACTGGCCGGCAATGATGAAAAACAATAACACGCCCGCAGAGGTGACGATGGCGAAGAGCGCAAGCTTGCGCTGCTGAACGGCGGTGTAGCCCGCCGCGACCGCGAGGAAGACCGGAATGGTGCCGATGGGGTCAATGACGGCCCAGAGGATAATGAACTGCTGTATCAAATCATGCATAGTGTTGGCTCGATGAGGTTGTTATTCGATATTTTGTACTTGTTCGCGAATCTGTTCAATCAATACTTTCAGTTCCACGCCGATTTGCGCGGTTCGGCTGTCGATGGACTTGGCGCCGAGCGTGTTGGCTTCGCGGTTGAGTTCTTGCATTAGGAAATCCAGTCGCCGTCCGATAAGCCCGGGTTCATGTCGTAATCGCTCGACTTCGTTCAAGTGGGTTTCCAGCCGATCCAATTCTTCGGCGACATCCATTTTCTGAGCCTGGATGGCGATTTCCTGATGAAAACGCCCTTCATCCAAGGTGTCGGTGTGTTCGGCGATGCGTTGTTTCAATTGGTCGGCGTAGTGCTGGCGGATGCCGGGCAACAGTTGGCGTGCCTGGGTGACGTGTTCACGCATCGCTTGCAGTTTTTCGTGGATGAATTGGCTCAGAGCCTCGCCTTCGCGCTGGCGAATCTGGTCGAATTCGCTCAAACCATTGTTGAGTGCGGCGAGAATGTCATCGGTGTGAACGCTGTTCTCCACATCGGTTTCCACCAGGCCTGGCCATTTCAGCAATTCCACCGGATTCACCTGAGTGGCTTCCGGCAAGGCGGTTTGAATCTGGTTGATGGCGTCGGTCAGTCCGGAAAGCAATGGCTGGTTGAGGCTGAAGTTTTGGGTGTTTTGCGTGGGGGATAGATGCAATTGCAGTTCCACTTTCCCGCGGGCCAGAAACGGTTTGATAGTTTCGCGAATCGCCGGTTCCAGTGCTTTGGCGGTGTCGGGCAGTTTGAGGTGCAGTTCCAGATAACGGTGGTTGACGGAACGCATTTCCCAGCGTAGCGCGCCCCAGTCGAATGACTGTGGATGGATGAAAAAGGCGGTCATGCTTTTCATAGGTATGTCCTTATGGCGGTGCATCGATTGTCGAACCCGGATTTTTTGACGGTTCAGGGAATCGGATTGGTATAATTGCCACCATTTTAAAGATTTATGAACCGTTTTGCAGGTGTCGATGGCGTTGGTCATCGATTCCGTTATGAAATGAAAGGAAGAGACTATGAGACCGAGTGGCAGACAAACCGATCAATTAAGAGCCGTGACCTTGACCAAGGACTTTACCAAACACGCAGAAGGGTCGGTATTGATCGAGTTCGGCGATACCAAAGTCATTTGCAATGCCACCGTGGAAGAAAAGGTGCCGCCGTTTTTGAAAGGCCAGAGCCAGGGTTGGATTACCGCGGAATACGGTATGTTGCCGCGCTCGACCGATAGCCGCATGCGTCGTGAAGCCAATGCCGGTAAACAAGGCGGCCGCACGGTGGAGATTCAGCGTTTGATTGGCCGTTCCTTACGCGCCGGTGTGGACATGAAAAAACTGGGCGAAAGAACCATTGTGGTGGATTGCGATGTGATTCAGGCCGACGGCGGCACGCGCACCGCCTCCATTACCGGCGGTTTTGCGGCTCTGGCCCTGGCGGTGGAACGTTTGATCGCCAAAGGCGTTTTGACGGAAAGCCCGATTTTGCATCACGTCGGTTCGGTGTCGGTGGGCATTTATCAGGGCACGCCGGTGCTGGACTTGGATTATGCGGAAGACTCCAATGCCGAAACCGATATGAATTTGGTGATGGCCGAGGACGGCCGTTTTATCGAAGTACAAGGCACGGCGGAAGCGGAACCTTACTCGCTGGAGGAAATGAATGCGATGATTGCCTTGGGGCAAAAAGGCATTCAGGAACTGATCGGTTTGCAGAAAAACATGTTGGCAGGGGCTTGAGATGACGATGCCGCGTGAACTGGTGCTGGCGACCGGCAACGCCGGTAAGCTGGCGGAAATGCGCGAACTCCTGGCGCCGTTGGGGTGTCAGGTACGTGCGCAATCCGAATTCTTCGCCGAAGAAGCGGTGGAAGACGGTTTGAGCTTTATCGAAAACGCCATTATCAAAGCCCGCTTCGCCAGCGCGAAAACCGGCTTGCCCGCCATCGCCGACGACTCCGGGTTGGAAGTGGAGGCCTTGCAAGGGCGGCCGGGCATTTATTCGGCGCGTTATGCGGAAGGGTATCACGGTCATCCGGCCTCCGATGCCTTGAATAACCAGAAACTGCTGGACGAAATGGCCGATGTGGAAAATCGCCAGGCCTGCTATTACTGTGCCATGGTGTTTGTGCGCCACAGCGAAGACCCGGTGCCCGTCATCGGGTTGGGGCAATGGTGCGGCGAGGTGCTGACCGAACCGCGCGGTGAAGGCGGCTTCGGTTATGACCCGTTGATTTGGATGGACGCCCACGAGTGCGCCGTGGCAGAGCTGCCGAAAGCGGTTAAAAATCAGGTCAGCCACCGTGCGCAAGCCGTGCAGGCTTTGGTGAAACAGCTGAAAACGTTATAACCAAGTGTTGGTTGATGGCCTGAAAACGGCCAGGCCTGGCGGTTTTGCAGATTTCGCACGTGGTCAGTGTGAAGCGGTTCAGATTGGTTTATCTTTGCAAATTTCCCTGCTAAGATTGCAAGCATTAAGCATAACGACGCATTAACCGCGTTTTAAATAATAAAAACAATCGATTATAAAAATAATTCCAATAACCCTTAAGGCACTCTCGACCCATGAAAAAGGTCTCGTTTCACGACATCGTCCAACACGAACGTTTCAACACCAAAGTCATCACCTACAATGAACTGACCCATTCGCCGGAAGCGGCGTATCAGAAATTCCAAATCAAACCGGTTGATGCCTATCGTTTATTGCGGCCTTATCTGCAATCCAAAGTCTTTGAACAGCTGAAAGCGGTCATGCCTTTGACGATTTATCTGGCGTTGTTTCAGATATTGATTTTGCGGCAGCCGGTTGCCGATGCGTCCATTATTCTCGGCGGCATGTTGGCGGTGATTTTCGGACTGATGTTTTTTATGGAGGGCCTGCGCCTCGGGTTAATGCCATTCGGGGAGGTAATCGGTAATAAGCTACCGCAGAAATCGACCTTGCCGGTGGTGCTGTTGATCGCTTTTCTGCTCGGTATCGGGGTGACGTTCGCGGAACCGGCCATCGGCGCTTTGAAAGCCGCCGGAGCCAATGTCGACCCGAAAAGCGCGCCCTATCTGTATGCTTTATTGAACCATTGGCCGGGCATGCTGGTTTTGGTGGTCGGCGGCGGTGTGGGATTGGCGGCCGTGCTGGGCACTTTGCGGTTCATTTATGATTGGAGTCTGAAACCGCTGATTTTCTTGACGGTGATTCCGACCTTGTTGATTACCCTTTACAGTATGCAGCACCCCGAACTGGTGCATCTGATTGGACTGGCGTGGGACAGTGGAGCGGTGACCACCGGGCCGGTCACGGTGCCGTTGGTGTTGGCGCTGGGCATCGGCATTGCCTCGGCGGCGGGGAGCGGCAATCAATCGTTGTCCGGCTTCGGTATTGTAACCTTGGCGTCCTTGTTCCCGATTATGGGGGTGCAATTATTGGCGCTTTACATCCATAGCACGGTATCGGTGGCGGAAATCGAAGCCTTGAGCCATTTCATGAATAAAGCTCCGGTTTTTTGGTATGAAACCACGCCTTATGTGGAGATCATCGCCGGGATTCGCGCCATCGTGCCGCTGGTATTATTTCTGGGATTGGTGCTGGTGTTCTTGTTGCGGGATCGTTTGCAAAACGCTCAGGTGGTGATGCTTGGGTTGGCGTTTTCGGTGGTGGGGATGATTATTTTCAATCTGGGGCTGACCTATGGGTTGGCGAAACTCGGCGGTCAGGCCGGTGAAATGATTCCCGGCGCGTTTACCGGTATTGAATCCATTAAAGAATCGCCACTGTACTGGTTCAGTATGGGCATTGCCATTACGGTATTGTTTGCGTTTGCGCTCGGCTTTGGGGCGACTTTGGCGGAACCGGCCTTGAATGCCTTGGGCATGACGGTGGAGCGCCTGACCAACGGGGCTTTCAAAAAACAAACCTTGATGATGGCGGTGTCGCTCGGCGTCGGTATCGGTATCGCGGTCGGGGTGTCGAAAATCATTTTCGACTGGTCACTGGCCTGGTTGTTGATTCCGGCTTACCTGTTTGCGTTGGTGCTGACGGTGTTGTCGTCGGAAGAGTTTGTGAACGTCGCCTGGGACAGTGCCGGGGTGACCACCGGGCCGGTCACGGTGCCACTGGTTCTGGCAATGGGGTTGGGGCTGGGTCAGGCCGTCGGTGTGGTGGAGGGATTCGGCATTCTGTCGATGGCCTCCATTGGGCCGATCATCACCGTATTATTGACCGGGTTGTGGATTAAATTACGTTGCATGCGCCAGGAAAAGGCTGCGCTGAAAACCGCCATGGACGCTAAGGAGTCGTAAGATGAAATTACAGAAAGAAATGACGATTTTGACCGATGTGTCGCTGATTACCTGCATGGTGCCGCGCGGCAAGGGCGATGCCATTGTGGCGGCGGCCAGGGCGGCCGGGGCGCAGGGCGCGTCCATTCATTACGGCCGGGGCGCCGGGGTGCGTGAACGCTTGGGGCTGTTGAGTATCACCGTGGAGGCGGAAAAGGAAGTTATCCAAATCATGGTGTCCAAACAGCAGGAAGAGGAAGTCTTTGCCGAGATGTTCATCGCCGGTCAGTTGGACACGCCGGGCATGGGCATTATGTTTGTCACGCCGTTGGAAAAAGCCGCCGCTTACATTCCGCCGAACATCATCGAACGCATTGAGAAAGAGCGCGCTTTGAAAACCGCCGCGACCACCATCGCCATGCCTGAGCAATAAGTGGAGACGGAATTGTGTTGAATCAAGACCATTGCCTGCAGGCCAAATCCATTGTATGCGTACTGTCGCGTGGACACTCCAAAGCCATTTTGGATGACCTGTATCAAAGAGACCACATTCTGGCGACGGAGTATGTGTCGATCCGTAACCAGCATTCGCTGTTGTCGGAAAAAGACTGGCAGGAAATGGACATGTTGCGCGTCATTGTGGCGCCGCAATACGCCGACGAAGTGTTTGAACACCTGTATCATTTATCGGCGGTCGACAGTACCGAGGGCGCGTATATGTATCAACATAATGTGCCTTGGGTAACGCACTTCGAGTTACCGAAACTGCCGGAAGAGGGCGTGCACCTGAAAGATTTGGAGCACCCCGAGAAGTGGCCGGAAGGCTTTGACGAGGCGCGCATTGAGGCCTTGAAAAAGCTGGCCAGTGATTGAGCGGAATCGAATCAGTTAAAGGCGTCGGCGGGCAAGCCGGCGGCGATGAAATCGGCTTTGGCGGCTTCCTGCATCGGCCAAGGGCCACAAAGATAGACGCGGGCATCGCTCAAATCCGGGAAGTCCTTCAAGACTTGGTGGTGCACCAGTTTTTCCGGCGCGCTTTCATCCACTTGTCCAGACAAAACCGTCGTGTAACCCAATGACGGATGACGTTCGGCCAGCGCTTTCATTTCCGCGTCACGGTAAAGATCCGCTTGGATTTGAGCGCCCCAATAAAATTCAATCGGTCGGTCATGACCGCGTTCCAGCAAGCTTTCCAATAACGCAAACATCGGCGCAAAACCGGTGCCGCCGGCCACGAAGATGGTGCGTTGTTTTTTGGCGAGCGCCTCCGGCGTATCCAAACGATATTGGTCGTTCGGCCCTTGAATGTATAGGGTCACACCGGTATCAAGGCCGAACAAGTCCTGCATCCACTCGGAGTTGTCCTGATTGCGAATGTGCAGTTCAATCAAACCGTCGTCTTTCGGTGCGGACGCGATGGAAAAGGGCTTGAGTTCCGTCGGGGTCAAGCCGAGCATGACGTATTGCCCGCTTTGATAATCGAAAGCTTTGGACGGTTTGAGTTTCATCAGCAGCGTGGTGTCGTTCAGCAAGTGCTTTTCGACGAGAGTCATGGGCTGCATTTCGGTATTCGGCATGATGGTTCCTAAAGTTTTCTGTTAAGCGCGTGTCGTGGCATTAAAACTGAAAGTCGGTCCAGACCGGCGCGTGGTCGGACGGCTTTTCCATGGCGCGGATGTCGTAAGCCACGCCGCTGTCGGTGGCTTTCGCCGCCAACGGTTTGGTCGCCAATAAGGTGTCGATGCGCAGTCCGCGTTTCGGATCGTCGGCAAACCCTTTGGAGCGATAATCAAACCAGCTGAAGATACGATCTTCGTCCGGGTGGATTTGACGGAAAGTGTCTTTCAGGCCCCAGTTGATGAGCGTGCCCCACCATTCGCGTTCTTCCGGCAGGAAGCTGGTTTTGCCGTCACGCAACCAGCGCTTACGGTTGGGTTCGCCGATGCCGATGTCTTTGTCTTCCGGCGAGATATTGAAATCGCCCATTACGATGAGGTTCTGCTCCGGTGAACACTTTTCGTTCAGGTACTGCATCAAATCCTGATAAAACGCTTCTTTGGCCGGAAATTTCGTTGGATGGCTGCGGTTTTCGCCTTGCGGGAAGTAACCGTTGATGACGCGGACTTCATTTCCGTCGGCATCGACAAAGTCGCCGATGATCATGCGTTTTTGGGCGTCGTCGCCATCGTGGTCCCAACCGAATTGGCTGTCTTTCAACGTCAGGTTGTTCTTGAAAAGCAAGGCCACACCGTAATGGGTTTTTTGCCCCATGAAGATGGCTTGGTAGCCCATGGCTTCGATGTCTTTAATCGGGAACTCATGGTCCTGAACCTTGGTTTCCTGCAACCCGATGATGTCGGGCGCGTATTGGTCGGTTAAAGCTTGCAGTTGGTGAAGGCGCATGCGCACGCTGTTGACATTAAAAGAAACGATTTTCATAGAATTCCGGCCCGCTCAGGGTAAGGTTTAGCAAAATAGTAATAAATAAAATTAATGGTACAAAAGTATAACAGAAAGGGAATCAAACCCCCATACCCAAGCCTTCAATCGAGGTGAAAAATCGTCAGTCGTAAAACGCCCAGGCCTGGCCGATTTGAGAATAGTTTCTGTTTTCGTGCCGTCGGGCGGCGCTTCTGCTAAAATACCTTTTCTTTTTAACCAGTTAACGAATTAAGAGAGCGTCAAACGAATGAGTCGTGTGTTTCGTTTAATCATTTCCTGTCCGGATCAGGTCGGCATCGTCGCCACCGTGGCCGGGTTTATCGCCGACGAAGGCGGTTCCATTGTGGAAGCCAATCACCATACCGATGCCATGAACAAGTGGTTTTTTATGCGCCACGAGATTCTGGCGGGGTCGTTGAACGACGATTTGGAAGGCTTCAAAACGAAATTCGCCGCCATTGCGGAACGCTTTCAAATGGATTGGCAGGTCACCGATTCGGCCCAGCCAAAACGCATCGCACTGTTCGCGTCCAAAGAATCGCACTGTTTGGCGGACTTATTGTACCGCTGGCACGAAGGCGATTTGCCGGGTGAAGTCGCCTGCGTTATCGCCAATCACGACGACTTGCGCCGCATGGTGGAATGGTATGACATTCCGTTCCATCATGTGCCGGTGACGCCGGACACCAAACCGGAAGCCTTCGCGAAATCGCAGGAACTGGTGGCGCGGTACGATGCCGATGTCATTGTGTTGGCGCGGTATATGCAGATTCTGCCGCCGCAAATGTGTGTGGATTACGCCGGAAAAGTGATCAATATCCACCACAGCTTTCTGCCGTCCTTTGTCGGGGCTAAGCCGTATCATCAAGCCTACGAGCGCGGCGTGAAATTGATTGGCGCAACCTGCCATTACGTGACCGAAGAGCTCGATGCGGGGCCGATTATCGAACAGGACGTGATTCGCGTCAGCCACTCCCACAGCATCGACGATATGCGCCGTCTTGGCCGGGATGTCGAAAAAACCGTGTTGTCCCGCGGTTTACGTTATCACCTGGAAGACCGGGTTTTGATTCACGGCAACAAAACGGTGGTGTTCAGCGCCTGATGCGGGATTCATCCCGCCCTTGTCTTTTTTCGATGCTTCAATCAGTTCAATGAGAAGTTGACCGGCACCGTCAGGTGCCATTGGTTACGTTCGATTTCCTTATAGAAGGGTTTGAAACGCATTCCCATTTTGTCTTTAATGATGCCAACAGCCGCGTCGTTTAAAACGGTGCGACGATCGCCGTCGACAATCTGAAGCTGTTTGATGTCGCCATTACGATAGAGCACGAACTTCAGCACCACTTCGCCTTCCCAGTGACGACGTTTGGCACGTCGCGGATAACTGTCCTGCGCCAGTTGCGCCAGGGTGCGACTCAGTTCGGAAAGATAGCGGTCTTCGGCATCGGCGATTTGCGAGGCGCTGTAAGTCGGAGGCGCGGGCTGTTCGGTAATGGTTTTTTCCACCGGTTGCGGTTCAACCACTTTCGGCGTTGCGGCTTTCGCCACTTTTTTCACCGGCTGAGTCGGTGCTTTTTTGGCCGTTTGTTTCGGTTTTTCGACCGGCTTTTTAACGACCTTCGGAACCTCTTTTTTGACCACTTTTTTAGGTTCCGGCTTTGGTTGCTTGGCTGGTTTGGGCTTGGCAATCGGCTCCGGCTTCGGAATTTCCGCAATGGGTTCCGGTTCGGTTACGGTTTCTTCTACCGGCTCGGCAGGCTTAGGCTTCGGTGGTTCAACGGCCTTAACCGGCTTGACCGGTGTTGGCGTCTGATACATGCTGATGTTGATTGGCACTTCGCGGACGTTCGGCGTTTTTTCGCTGTAGGTCAGGCTGTCGAATTGCCAGACGGCGGCGAGGATGGCCGAGCTGTATAGAAACAGAGTCAGCACAAAGGCTTTGAGCGATGTATGGGTACGTTTTGGCATTTTGGCCTCCTATTCGCTCTGCGCTTTTTCGGTTAAAAACGTCAGATTGGTCAGGTTATGGGCTTTCAGGGCGTCCACCAATTGAATGAATCGTCCGAATTCCGCTTTGTCGTCCACTTTAATGACCAGCGGGGTTTTCGGGTTCAGCGGCTTCAAAACGGTCGGCAACGCCGGGTATTGGGTCGGTTTTTCATCCATAAACAATTGGCCGTCGGCATCAATGGCGAAATTCACCACTTTCTCTTTCGGTGGCACGTATTCGGTGGTGCTTTCGGTTTCCGGCAGTTTGATGTCCAGCGAATCCTGCACGATGAAGCTGGCGGAGGTCAGCACCACGGCCAGCAACACCAGCATGACGTCAATCAGCGGAATGACATTGATGTCGTCGAAACGTTTCATCCGCGCGCGGCTCCGGCTTGGTTCAACGCTTCGTAAGCACGGTATTCGGCTTGGCAGACCTCGACGCGGCGCATCAGCAGGTTGTAGGCAATGATGCTTGGAATCGCCAAGGCGATACCGCCGGCGGTGGCTTTCAGTGCCAGCGCCAATCCGACCATAATGTCGCCGGTGTTCATGGTGCCGGACATGCCCAGCTCGTAAAACGTCACCAAAATGCCCAATACGGTGCCCAGCAGACCGACATAAGGCGCGTTGGCACCGACGGTGGAAATCATCGTCAGGTTACGGGTCAGGTCGACCGTCAGTAAATCGATATGGTTGTAGGTGGTGACATCGACTTTTCGGTAAGCGAGCAGGCGTTCCAGCGTGAACCAGGTGGCGATGAACGCCATCAGTCCCAAGAGGCTGAAAACCGTAATGTCGAGATAGAGTTTTAAAATGTCCATATCAATTCAGTGTCCAAATCTGGCCGAAAGCGTCTATGCCGTCTGGCCGGTTTATTGATGGGCGCTTATCGGAAAATGCAGCAGACGAAATTAAGCGCTTAAGTTAATATTAATGATAATGATTATTGTATTCAAATAAATTATTAGAGCAACCCTTATATGCCGGATTCGCATGAAATTTATCAATCAGGTGAGATAAAAAGGCTTGAAGATGCCTTGAAGCGGGCGAGAAAAAAGATGACTAAATCGGTGCCAGTTGTTGGGCTAACCAGTTTTTGAAGTGGGCTTCCAGCGCTTTGCGGTGCGGAAAAGGTGATGCGGCAACGACATCCGACCAGGCCTGATGCTGGACGACTTTGCGAAGCCAAAGTGCCAAGGTATCGGAATCTTCCAGTTGGGTGAGTTGGCCCAGCGTCCATTGGCGCAAGGCGAAAGCGACGCTTTCAAAGGGTTGGTCTTGCAGGTAACCGTTTGGAAAATGGCTCGGCAGGGCAGGCGGTTGACCACGGAGAATCGCCAGAGCCAAATCGCTTTCCAGGTGCTGGAAGGGCTGAGTCAGGTTCCAGGCGAATTCGGATTGGAATTGTTGTTGGGCTTGTTGGGTCAGTCGTGCCGCCTTTTCCGTCAGCGGATAACACAAGGCGGCGGAATGTTGGCCGCTGGCCTGGTCGCGCTTCAAGCCGAGATGTAATGGCTGAAAATCCAGCGAGGTCCAGAAACGAATCAATCCGGCGTCGGCGCTGAAACTGACGGACAGGGTGTCGGCTTCGGTTTGGTTGGCTTCGATAAAGTGCGCTGTCAACTGGCGCCCTAGCCCGAGACGCTGTACGGAAGGCCAGACCGCCAAACGCTGAATGCGCCAGCCGTTTAATGACAACCAGTCCGGATGATGGGTATGACGTTTTAACAGTTGCGGGAACAGGTGGCCTTGAAAGCGGCGGCCGGGTTCATTCGGCAAGCCGCCTTCGCCCACCGCAAACAGCACGGCGACGATTTGCCCCTGCGCTCGGGCCACCCAGAGTTGTTGATTGGGAATTTCCAATAACTGCATCAAGTCGTTGGGGCGAGTTTGGTAATGGGCTTGGGTCAGCAGTTGGAACAGGCGTTGCAGGTCGGCACGGTTGTCTGGTTGGGCCAGTTCGGCCGGGTGGTCGATGCGTTCGATTTGCACCTGACGAATCAGGGTTGGATCGGTGATGTCTTTTTCCGGAGCGGTGTCCAGCAAAAACAGTTGGTTCAGCGTGTTTTCCAGCGGGTCTTTGTCCGCCCAGCGAATCGGCGTGGTCAGGGTGTGGCGTTTCCAGCCCGGATAATGGGCATCAAGATGTTCGGTCAACTTCAGGCGGAAGCCTCGCCCTGAGCCTTCGTACCCGTGTTCGGTGCTGGCCAGAACCGTTCTGGAATGACTTTTCAGCAGCGCAAACAGCATTGGTAGTGGCAAATGGGCGGCTTCGTCCACCAGCAAGAGTTCGGTGTCGGCCGGTGCGCGGATTAAGTCATCCGGCGCGCGGAACCGAATTTCCGCGACGTCCTGGTCGATGTCGAAAATTACCAGGCCTGGACGTTTTTCCCGTAACACGAAACCGGAGAGCGCCAACTGCGGGAGCGCATTTTCAATCGTATCGAAGGCTGTTTGCACCTGTGGCAAGCGCGCGGCGGAAAGGGTGAGGCGGCGCTTCCCGGCTTGCAATAACGCGACGCAGGCCAGTCCGAGTGTGGTTGATTTTCCACGCCCCCGGTCAGCGGTGAGCAGTAACGGACGTTTGCGATGCCCGAAGGCCACATGTTGAATGGCGTGTAAGGCCTCGGCCTGGTCGGCGGTCGGTTGGGTGACGTCGCGGTTTAACGGCGGTGTTGAGGGGGCCGACGGTAAGTGATGCAAATTTGGCCAGGCCGGGTCGATTTGGTTTTCTTCCAACCACAGCGCGTGTCGGTGGAGCTGATGCCACAGGTGTGCCTGGAACCCTTTCAAACTGTCTTCCGGGGTGAGCGGGTAGTTCAAAAACGCCGCCAAAGCGGGATTGGGATGATTCAGAAAATCTGCTTTCGGCGGCAGACAGATCAAGCACAAACCGCCGGCGCGAATCAAGCCGCCGACAATGCCGAGGGCATCCGCTTCCAAACCGGCTTCGGCGTCGAACAGCGCGAAGTCGGTTTCCTGTCCGAGTAGGTGGCGGAGTTGTTTGGGGTTTTGAGGCGTCGCTTGCGGGTGCGGACTGGTTTCGCCAATAAACAGGCCTTGCCAGTTGGGTCGAATCAATCGTTTTAACCAGGCCTGGTGCCAGTCGGCTGAACCGCAAAGCACTAAGCAGGCACGGTGGCGCTGTTGTTCCAGCTGTGTGCATAAGTCATCGGCCCAAATTTGAGCCGGGTTGCTTGGTGCATTGGAAGAAGTCATACCGGCATTTTAACGGAAATCATTACGGACGTCTGCTTTAGATATGGGGGCATTTAGACGTTAGGAGTCCACTTCAAATCGGATTTGAATATCGCCCGGCTGATAGCGCAGGTTAAATGCCCCGCCGAATGGGGCGGACTTCAAGGTCACTTGTAATGTTTCGCCGTCCACAAAGCGAGCCTGGGCGTTGATGCCGGGCGGAATCTGGCGTTGCAGGCGAATGTCGTCCGGGTTGTGACAAGACTTGGGCGGGAAGTAGAGGGTGAGCGTCTGACCTTCACGGATGCTAAGCGTTTGGCTGCGGCGGATTTCCACCAGGCCTGGCTGTTTTTCGGTAAAGAAGTTCCAACGCATGGTTTTGGTGGTGTGATTTTCCCGATACTGGATTTCCGCCTGATAACGGCTGTTCCAGTTCAAACGTTGTTGCGGGAAAAATGCGATCCACTGGTCTTTATTCGGCGCCGGAGCGTCCTCCTGTCGGTTTGGGTCGTTGCGGTTGCCGAAAATGGCGGCGGCTTCCACCGGATGGGATTCTCCGTCGATGAGTTCATGAAGTTGGAAACTGTCGGCATCGAATTGGATGCGACCGACAAAAATGGGGTTGATTTGCACGTGCACTGGATAACCGCTGACATTGCACTCCGGTAACGGGTCGGGGCTTTCTTCATAAAACACCGGTGGCACCGTGGCGCCGGATTTGGGCCAGGCCACCAGTTTGGGGTTGGTTTTGGCGACGGCACTCATCGCGCGGGCGACATCGCGTTTCGGGATGGGGGCGCCGGACGGGCAGAGTTGGGTGAACGCTAAGGCGCCCGGTTTGGGGGCTGGCGGTTGCTCGCACAGCGTTTCCAAGGTTTTATTGCCCAGCAGTCCGACTAGTGCGGATTTGACCTGGCCTTCGCCGTTACCCGCCACGCCGATGCCGATTTGGTCCTGAGTCATGTTCAGCAGTCCGAGTCGGTGATAGATGGCGGACATCAGGTCGTCCACCATCGGGTAGGGGCTGGCGTGATTGTAGGCGATGACTTCTGCGACCGGGCTTTGGTATCCGGCGGCGTTGGCGCGCAACTGCGGTGTTTCACCCGTGAAACCGGCCAGGCCTGGCTGTTCCGGGTGCGCCTGAATATTGTTCAATGTGGAATAATTGGCGTGATGACGGGCCGCCTCGGCCAGTTTGGCATTGCCGCTGAGCGGGTTGAGCTGCAAGGATTGACGAATGCGGTTGAGGTATCGCAAGGCTTCCGCTTCCTGCGCTTGCGCCATTTGCGGTGTGACCGGGCGAATGGCGGGCGTTTTCTGGTAGTTTTTTTGCAGTGTCGGAATGTCGGAAAGGTCTTTGGGCGGGGTCATGATACGCTCTAAGCCGACGGTGAAAAACCACACGACGAACAAGCCGACCAGCAAATAAATCAGAAGCCGTAAAACCATGAGTCCCCCGTTAGAACCAATCCGTCAGCGGTTTGGGTTTGCCGAGGAAATAGCCTTGGCCGTAGGTGACGCCGATGTCGGTCAGCGCCCGGACATCCTGCTCGGTCTCAACGTATTCGGCCACGGTTTTTTGGTGGCGTAACGCGCTGATTTCCTGAATGTAGCGAATGACGGCGTGGTCGGTCGGGTCGGAATGCATGTCTTTGACGAAACTGCCGTCGATTTTCACCACATCGAACGGCAGGCTTTTGAGGTATTCGAATGACGACATGCCGGTGCCGAAGTCGTCCAGTGCCAGACCGATGCCTTGCGATTTGCAGTATTCAATGAAGGTGACGGCCTGGTTGAAGTTATCCACCGCCGCGGTTTCGGTGACTTCCAGTTCCAATTTGTGCCAAGGGAAATCACGGGTTTGGATCAGGTGCTTGAGGTTGGACTGGAAGTCCGGATGATTGAGGCTGGAACCGGACAGGTTGACGTGTACGAGACCGAGTTTGTCCAAATGCGCCGGTTGTTGCATCACCGTGTCGACGTAGGTGTTGAGAACGAAGATATCGACTTCGGTCATCAGTTGGTAGCGCTCGGCGGTGGGGAGGAAATTATCCGGTGCAATCAAACGACCTTGATCGTCGTGCATCCGCAGCAGCACTTCGTAACCGAGTTGCGAGGTTTGGGTTTGTAACGGTTTGATGGCCTGGGCGTAGAGTTCGAAACGGGCCGTCCCGGGGCTGGGGTGTGAGCCGGAGTGAGCCTTGAGGGCATCCTTTATCCAACCGGCGACCTGAACCTGATGTTGATGGTTTTCGGTGTAACCTTCGTCGGGCTGATACAGATGCAGTTGGTTGCGGCCGCGTGATTTGGCTTCGGCAAAGGCTGAATCGGTGGCTTTGACCAGTTCGTCGAGTGTGAAGTCGTGCGCCCGGAAACATACTACGCCGAAGGTGGCGGACACCGAATAGGCCGAACCTTCCCAGGTAAAGCGGTAGTCGGCCAGCAACTGCCGTAAATTTTCCGCTTGCTTCAATCCGGTCTCGGCCTCGGTGTCCGGCAACAAAACGTAGAAATCATCGCCGCCGAGGCGAGCCATCACCGCTTTGTCAGGCAATTGTTCCTGACAACTGTGTGCCAGCATTTTCAGCAGTTCGTCACCGGCGCGGTAACCGGCTGCGTCATTGATGAGTTTGAAACGGTCGAGGTCGAAACACAGCAGCAGGTGTGGCTTGTCGCTTTCTTGGGTGAGGGCTTGGCGCAAACGATTTTCGATGTAAAAGCGGTTGTATAGGCCGGTCAGGGCGTCGTGTTCGGATTGGAAACGGATTTGTCGGGTGGTGGTTTCGATGCGTTCGATCATGTGGTTATAGCCGTCGAACAGGTCGCCGACTTCGTTCTGGGCCTCGGTTTCAACCCGTTTGAAACGGTTGTTGGCGACATCACTGCGTTTCATCGCCTCCACCAACACCGTAAACGGCTGGTTGTAGCTTCGGCTGATCCACCAGGCCAGAATCATCGCCAGCAACAACTCAATCGGCAGCGCCATCACCAAAAAAATCAGGTGTTGTCGAAACTGGGTGGCGAAGGATTCAATGTCGACGATAAAGGTCACCGAGCCGTATTGCTGTTGCCCATCGGTGAGAGGGTAACGAACATACAGGTCTTCACCTGAAAAACGCGGCTTGTTGGTGCTTTTCTGCACCAGGTCGTTGTAGTGTTCGTCACTGTGCTGATAGTTGAAAATGACCTCATCGGCGGTGCTTAAAACCAGAACGCGGTCGATTTTCGGGAAGCCTTGCAAACGTCGCTTGAGGTTGGCGAAGAGGGCGGCGTCCTGATGGGTGATGCCGTTGATCAAGTCATGGTCGAGGGCGTTTTTCACGGTTTGGGTGAGTTCGATGGCGAGGGATTTGCGTTCTTCAATGTCGAGCCAGAAAGCCACGGCAAGCGAACTGAGCGCCACCGTGACGGTGACGGCAATCATCAAAGTCATCAATTGCAGTTGAATGCTGAGTTTACGCCACATAATCGAAAACGTCCGTTTTTTGAAATCGGCCCAACCAATATTACCACAGTGTGTGCCGGCAACCGTTGGCTAAGGTGTCAATATAGAAGGTTGCGCCATAAAATTCAAATACTTAAAGTAAGGTTATTGATTGGTATCGGGCTTTTATCGGGTTTCCCCTAATGGTTTGTGGGCGGCCGAGCGGTATAATTTGATCAAAACCCGAGTCGATATAACCCTGGGATGGGAAAGAGGTGGATAAGGATGCGATGGATGCCATACTGGATAGTGCCGTGTTTACTGGTGCTGAGCGGGCCGTCAAGCTGGGCGGCCGAAGCGGCGGGCACAGTGTTGGAGGCACGTGCGGAAACCGGATTGGAAGGCGAGCTGGAGTCGTTGGTGTTCGAAGCGGAACAACCGCGAGCTAATGTGTTGTGGGTGCCGTCCGAACATGGCGTGTTGCCGCAGGAACGTCGTCTGGCGGAACGCTTGGCCGATAAAGGGTTGACCGTCACCTTGCCGAATCTGTTCGAAAGCTTTTTCCTGCCCGCCACCACCAGCAGTTTGGAGCGCATTCCGCCGTCCGTCATCGCCGAGGAAATCCAGCGTCTGAAAGCGCAAGGGCTGCCGCTGATTGTTATCAGCGCCAATCAGGGCGCGGCGTTGGCAGTGAAAGCACTGGTCGAGGCGATGCAAACGCCGCAATCGGATATCGCGGTGGTTTTGCTTAATCCGAATCTGTATGTCGAAACGCCGCAAGCCGGGCAAAAGGCGCATTATTGGCCGTCGGTGTCGCGGTTGGATGCGCCGGTGTATGTGATTCAGGCGGAACTGTCCCCTTGGCGTTGGCATTTACCGGAATTGCAAGAAACCTTGGGAGCGAGCGGCTCGGACGTGTTTCTACGGCTCATGCCGGAGGTGCGCGACCGTTATTATTTCCGCCCCGATGCTTTGGCGGTGGAAAACGCGCAAGCGAAGACCTTGTTGCAGGATGTGCTGTCGGCGATCCACACGTTGATTCCTTATATGGACGCGACGCGTCAAACGGCTTCTGAATCCAACCAAACAGTCGAAACCGATAAAACGACCAGGTCTGACGTTGCGGCAAAACCGGGTTCGGTGGGGTTGCAACCCTACACCGGGCCGCAAAACCGTCCGTTGCAATTGGTGGATATGGCAGGCACGACGCACAACCTGAAAGACTATCGCGGGCAGGTGCTGCTGTTGAATTTCTGGGCCAGTTGGTGCCCGCCTTGTGTGCATGAAATTCCATCCATGACCCGCTTGAAAACTGCTTTAAAAGGCCAGCCGTTTGAAATTCTCGCCGCCAATCTGGCGGAGGAAAAACCGCAAATCGAGTCGTTTCTGACCGATCATCCGGTGAACTTTCCCATTCTGCTGGACCCGAAAGGTTCCGCCGTGCAGGCCTGGCGAGTTTTTGCCTATCCGAGCACCTACGTCATCGACAAAAAAGGAACCATTCGCTATGCCTTGTTTGGCGGGCACGAATGGGACGATCCGGCCACGCTTCAACAAATCGAGGCCTTAATTCGAGAAAAATAGTGCCCGCCAGTGTAAAATCCATGGAATGCAATTTTTCATGGATGTAACACGAGGCCGTATTAGGATGAGACGAAAGGTTATAAAACAGTCTGCTGCAGGCTGGTTGGCGATGGTTTTATTAGCCGGGTTATGGGTATCGCCCATGACGGCTTGGGCCGATGCCTGGGCGTTGAATCCGGCCGAGGACTTCCAACAATTGGCCAAGCAAGCCAAACAGGATAAACAGCCCATCGCCATTTATTTCAACCGGGTGCGTTGCGGCGCGTGCGAAAAGCTGAAGGACGCCGCCATTTTGCCGATGATTGAAAACGGCTTGCTGGACGGTTACGTGCATATGGTGGAAATCCGTGTCGATGCCAAGGACGAAACCATTCGCGATTTT
The DNA here is from genome assembly GCF_004028275.1 of Hydrogenovibrio thermophilus. Taxonomy (NCBI): domain Bacteria; kingdom Pseudomonadati; phylum Pseudomonadota; class Gammaproteobacteria; order Thiotrichales; family Piscirickettsiaceae; genus Hydrogenovibrio; species Hydrogenovibrio thermophilus. The sequence goes on along the minus strand of NZ_CP035033.1, from coordinate 2,425,416 downwards.
TACGGCGAGCCGGTCGATAATGCCTTTTTCCAAGAACTCTATAATGTCACCACCTTCCCGACCATTGTCTTTGTCGATGCCGACGGCAGTGAAATCGGCAAACGCATGGTCAATTCCGGGGCTTATGATTACGTGCCTTATTATCTGACAGAACGCATTAATCAAGCGTTAGAAGAGATGGGCAACGATAAGCGGATGGAGTGACGCGATGATTGCCAAGTGGCTCGAACATTTCCGCGTTCGGCGGATTCTCAAACGTTTCCCGATTCCGCATGAGACTTGGCATCATTTGATGACGGCCGACCCGTTGTTTCACGGTTTGAGTGCGGTGGAAAAAGCGCGGTTGCGGGAAATGGCAACGGTGTTTTTGCATCGGAAATATTTCAAAGGCGCGCAAGGGCAGGTGGTGACGTCGGAAATGGGCGCGGCCATTTCCGCTCAGGCGGCGCTCTTGGTGTTGAATTTGGGGTTGGACACCTTGGATGGCTGCAATGACATCATCGTTTATCCGAGCGCCTTTCGCGTCCGGCGCGAAGCGCACGACGAACTCGGTTTGGTGCGGCAGGAGGATAACGTTCTGGCGGGGGAGTCCTGGTCGTACGACGGGCCGGTGGTCTTGGCTTGGGATGAAGCCGAAGCGGAATTGTCGGAAAACCACCCCGGCCACAATGTGGTGTTGCATGAGTTCGCGCACAAACTGGATATGTTGAACGGCAAAGCCAATGGCATGCCGCCACTGCATGCGGAGATGAACCGCGCGGTTTGGACGCAAGCTTTTAGTCAGGCGTTCGAGCATTTGCAGGCGCAATTGGCGCATTACCACAACCCGGACATCAATTCTTATGCCGCCACGTCTCCGGCGGAATTTTTCGCCGTCACGACCGAGTATTTCTTCACCGCCCCGAAACGGCTCAAACAGCATTTTCCCGGCGTATACGAGCAACTCAAACAGTATTATCGTCAAGATACACTTCACCGGGCACAGTCCGCCGATTCCGGTTTTTGACCAGGCCTGGGCCTTTTTCGAATTGCGCAATTTCGGTCAGGATGTCGGGTCGAGGCACGGACATAATAGAGGCCGTCAAGAAGAGGGAATTGTTAAGTGAGCCGTGCATCTTATTTTCAGCGTATGAACCGAGTTTGTGATTACATCGAGCAGCATCTCGATGACGATTTATCCTTAGCGGTGTTGTGCGACGTGGCGCACTTTTCAAAATTCCATTTCCATCGGCAGTTTTCGCAGGCCATGGGCATTAATGTTTTCCGGTTTATCCAGTTAATGCGCATGAAGCGGGCGTCGTATCAGTTGGCGTTTTATCCACAGTTTCGCGTGTTGGATGTGGCGTTACAGGCCGGATTTGAAAGTTCGGAAGCCTTTTCACGGGCGTTTAAGAAAACGTTCGGGCAGACGCCGTCGCAGTTTCGAAAGCAGCCGAATTGGGTTTCTTGGCATCAACAATATCCAGAAACGTCAAGAAAAGGAAACCAAACGATGCAAACGAAAACCGTGGAAATCATCGATTTCCCCAAAACATTGATTGCGGTGAAAGAGCACCGCGCGTCGCATGAGCAATTGAATGAGTCGATTGCGAGCTTTATCGAATGGCGCAAACAGACAAGCCACTCGCCGGTGGACACCAGCGACAGCTTCGGCATTTTATACGATGACCCGGCCGCGGTGGCACCGGAGGATTTCCGGTTCGATATCTGCGGCTCGGTCAAAGCGCCGATTCCGGACAACCCTCAGGGCGTGATGAATAAAGAACTTCCGGCGGGGCGTTGTGCGCATCTGGTGCATTACGGCTCGCACGATGCCATGGACACCAGCGTGTATTTTCTATATCGCGACTGGTTGCCGGAGAGTGGTGAAAGCTTGCGGGATTTTCCGTGTTTTGTCCGTTATCGAAACCTGTTTCCGGAAGTGGACGAGCATGAACTGGTGACGGATATTTATTTACCGTTGCAGTAAGCATTGTTCACTTTGGAAACAAAAACGCCCGGATGAACCGGGCGTTTTTAGTTGGAACGGAAAGAGAAAGTGTTTAGAAATCTTCCCATTCATCGGCGCTTGGCGGTGGAGGCGGCGTAATGGATTTCGCCGTTTCCGTTGGCTTGTCGGCCGGTTTTTCCGCCTGAGCCGGTTTGGCTGGGGCCTCCGTTTTGGGGGCCGCAGGCTTTGGCGCTTCCAGTGTCGGCTTCGGAGCCGATAGCGCGGCCGGTTTATTGGCCTTTGGTTGACCGGCCGTATTGGTTTTGAAGAAGGCCATATTGTGACTCAAATCGGTGGCCTGTTCGCTCATGCTTTCGGCTGCGGCGGACGTTTCTTCCACCAAGGCGGCGTTTTGCTGCGTGGTGGCGTCGATTTCACCGATGGCTTTATGCACTTGTTCCACACCTTGCGCTTGCTCGGTCGAGGCTTGTGCAATCTGGTTAATCATCAACGACATTTCATTGATCATCTGGGTGATGTTGCCGATGACTTCACCGGATTCGCCAGCCAAATGCGTGCCTTCGTCGATGCGTTGTACGCTTTCGGTAATCAGGCTGTTGATTTCCTTGGCGGCGTCGGCCGATTTCTGGGCCAGCGCACGCACTTCCCCGGCCACGACAGCGAAACCGCGCCCGTGATCACCGGCTCGGGCCGCTTCCACCGCGGCGTTCAACGCGAGCAGGTTGGTTTGGAAGGCGATGCTGTCAATCAGGGTGACAATCTCGGAAATCTTGTGACTGGATTCCTGAATGGTGTTCATGGCGGTGATGGTCTGTTGCATCACTTTGGACGCCTGTTCGGATTCGGTCTGCACTTTTTGCGCTACCGACGCGGCTTGTTGCGAGTTGTCGGTATTGTTCTGAACCGCCGAGTTCATTTCGTCCATGGTGGCCGAGGTTTGCTCGATGGCGGCGGCTTGTTCCTGTACGCGAGAACTCAAATCCAACGCGCCTTTGGCGACTTCTTCCGACGCAGTGTTGACCACTTGCGACGTGATGATGGCTTGGGAAACGATGTCCGACAACTTTCGTAACGATTGGTTGACGGCGTTTTTCAGGCGCATCAAATCGCCCTGGTATTCGGCGTCGATGGTTTGCGTCAGGTCGCCTTCACTTTGTGCGACGACGACACGAGTAATGTCCGAAACCGCTTCGTCCAGCGTGGAGAGGGATTCATTAATACGTTGCTTCAAGCTGTCCAAGTCGCCGCTGGCGTTTACCTGCACGCGGTGTTGGAATTCCCCTTGGCGCATGTGTTCCATCACGGCATTGATGTCGGTGATGATGCTGTTGGTTTCGGACATGGCTTGCTGGGCGTTGTCCATCATTTTACGGTATTCGCCTTCACCCTGGTTGGAGAGCGAAACATCAAAGCGGCCGTCGCGCATGGCTTGCATGACGCCCGACAGTTCGTTCATCACTTGGTCGATGATATCGACACTTTCATTGATGCCCGTTTGCAGGGTTTCCAGGTCGCCTTTGTAATCGCCGTTGAGACGTTTGGAGAAATCGCCTTTGGCGATGGCGCCGACGGTTTGGTTGGCTTGGGTCAAGGCTTGCGAGACCTGTTCCAGAAGCTGGTTGATGGCGTCGCCGGTACGACCGACTTCATCCTGGCTGTTGACCGGCGCGCGTAACGCGAAGTCGCCGCTTTCAATGATTTGTCCGGTGACTTTTTGAACGCGTTTCAGTGGGTTGATGACCATGCGTGTAACGGTAATGATCAGGGCAATTGTCAGCGCAAGAACGCCCAAAATGACGCCCGCCAAAGACATCCAGGCGGTATTCATGGCTGTATTGATTGGCCCGGTGTATTCGGTTTTTGGTAGAACGAACAGGTGGCGGCCCATCACGTTGCCCGACTCGTCCAGCGCCGGAATGTCGATCACAACCTTGTCCTGAGTGGTGTAAAGGCGGCGAGTTTTGCCTTCAGTCGGCTGAAAGCTGTCCTTCACCAAAGCAACCGTATCGGCATCGAACCAGCGGTTGCTGGCAAGCAGATAATGGTCGGTGATGGTTTCGTTCTTTTCGATGATTGGCATATTGCCGTATTTCTCGTCAATGTAACGTTTATCCACCAGTAGCACCCATTCGCCGCCTTGGTTGGCGCGGAAATCTTTGGCGACCGAAGCCATGCCCTGTACCAGTGTGGTGTAACCCAGAACCGAGTCATCTTCAAAAATCGGTGACACCGCAATAACACCAATGCCACGCGCGCCGACACCCAGCGCACCATAGGCTTTTTTCTCTTTCATGACTTTCTGGATCAGCGGGTTATTGGAGACGTTTTGACCGTAATTCTCCAAATCCCAGGAACGAATGAGCGAGCGGCCATCGTAGGTAATCAGCTGGGTGGCGATATTCTTGAAGCCGGTCTTGCGGGCAAATCCGGCTTTGATATTGGCGAAAAAGGGTTTCAGCGCATCGCGGTCTTCCACGGCGAGGGATTGGATGACGTTGTTTTGCAGGGAAATCATGGTGGCACCGATAATGCCGCCTTTGACTTTCAAATCGACCTGCGCATCAATGTAGGCGGTCATTTCTTTGAAAATGCGTTTTTCGACTTGTGCAGGCACCGGCTTGACCGTTGTCAGATACATGGTCAGGCCGACTAAAAATGCAATGATGATACCGACCAGCGTCGAAATTCCAATGACTTTGGCCTTGAGTGAACGGCTGAAATCAAACATGATATGGCTCCCCCGAAAACGTCCGATGTTTCTTGTTATGTACTGCGTGCGCTGAGTATTTTAATTTTATTTTAACCTTAAGTTTACTGTGGTTAAACTTTAATTAAAGAAAATTTACTCTGCGAACGCACCTTATCATAAGCCCAGCGATAAACCAAGTGATTGAGAAAGGTTTTTATTTGAGAAACATTTTTAAAGTAGGGTTTTTATCTGTTCCGAAACCGCTTGGCTGAGCTCTTTAATGTCATGATTCAAGATTTGGTTGTTTTCGCTGTAATCCATTGGAATTTCGACTAGATGCACGCCGCCATCTTCGAAACAGCCTTCCAGGGTCGGAATCAAGTCGTCGGCTTTATGGATGCGATGCCCCTTGGCACCATAACTTTGCGCATACATTACGAAATCGGCATTGTTCAAGTCCAGCCCGTAATCTTCGAAGCCCATATTGGCTTGCTTCCACTTGATCATGCCGAAAGCGTTGTCGTTAAGCACGACGACAACTAAATCCAGCTTGAGGCGTACGGCAGTATCCATTTCCTGTGAATTCATCATAAAACCACCGTCGCCGCAGATGGCCATGACCCGGCGTTCCGGATACACCAACTTGGCCGCGATGGCCGATGGCAAACCGGCGCCCATGGTGGCGAGCGCGTTGTCCAGCAAAATGGTATTGTGCTGGTAAGCCAGATAGTTACGCGCAAACCAGATTTTATAGATGCCGTTGTCCAGCGTAATCATGCCGTCGTCGGGCATGACTTTTCGGATGTCCGCCACCACGCGCTGTGGATACATCGGGAAGCGTCCGTCGTTGGTGCCTTCCAACAGGTTTTTGTCGATTTGGCGCTTGGCTTCCATAAAACAGTCGAAATTCCAGGTATCCTGGCGTTCGATGCGTTCTTTGATTTGATAAATGCTGTTGGCAATATCGCCCACCACGTCGGCTTGGGGGAAATACACCGGGTCGACGGAGGCATTGGTGAAGTTAATGTGAATCACCTTGAAGCCGTCCTGTTCCATAAAGAACGGCGGCTTTTCCACCACATCGTGACCGACATTGATAATCAAATCCGTATTGCGGATGGCGCAATGCACGAAATCGTTATCGGACAGAGCAGCACAGCCCAGATACAAATGATGGCGTTCGTCCACCACGCCTTTCCCCATTTGAGTGGTGAAAAACGGAATGCCGGTCTTGTCGATGAACTGGCGCAGCATCTTCCCGGCGGTTTTGCGGTTGGCACCGGCCCCAATCATAATCAGCGGGCGCTTGGCGCGTTGAATCATTTCCACCGCATTGCGCACAGCCTTGTCTTCCGCCAGCGGGCGTCGGTGCATGCCTTGTTGGATCACCGGCGAATCGGATTCTTCGCGGGCGATGTCTTCCGGCAATTCCAAATGGGAGGCACCGGGGCGCTCGGTCTTGGCGGAGCGGAAGGCTTCGCGGATGCGTGCCGGAATGTTATGGCCGCTGTGAATCTGGCAGGTGTATTTGGTGATGGGGCGCATCATATCCACCACATCGACAATCTGGAACTGACCCTGTCGGTTGGTTTTGACGGGTTTTTGCCCGGTGATCATTACCATCGGCATGGCGCCGAGTTGGGCGTAAGCCGCGGCGGTGACCAGGTTGGTGGCGCCCGGCCCAAGGGTGGACATGCAAACTCCGGCCATCCCGGTAAGGCGGCCGTAAGTGGCGGCCATGAAACCTGCGGCCTGTTCGTGGCGGGTGACGATGACTTGGATTTGGGAGTCTTTGAGGGAGTTGAGTAAATCCAGGTTCTCTTCACCTGGAATGCCGAAAACGTATTCCACGCCTTCGGCTTCCAGCGCTTTGACAAACAGATCCGATGCTTTCATGGGGGCCTCCGTAGTGTAGTGAGTCTGCATCATAACATGCCTTCAATAGGCGATGGAGTATGGAAAATTTAATGCCCTGAAAATTATTTTTATACGTGGTTTTGATTAAGTTTTGGGTGGGGTTGGCGTTTTGGTTTTAATTGTGGAAACCACTAATGGTGCCCACAAACAAGAAAACAAAAAGAGGGATGCTTATTCCTACCATTACTTTTTATTATTTTAATTTCTCAACACATTTCATTGGCTGAAACCGGTAACCATCACTCTTTTTTTCAATAAAAAGTATTTCATTATTGTCTAATGAAATAGCCTTTCCTTCTTTTCCCTCTGGGAATTGGCAGCGTGAGTACTTTACGGCTTCAAATTGGTACATATACCAAGCTACACTTTTGGATAGTAATTTTTCGTATGGTTTTTTTGCGAACGCTCCCAGCATAAAAGTTATCAAAATAATCAGACTGTATGCAACGATTCTTCCAAAAAATGTGTGTTTTGGATACCTTTCCGACTTGATCTTAAAAAGAGTATTGCTGGTTCTTTTAAATCTCTTAGTGCTGGTAAGAGAAATAAAAAAATAAATTTCGGCAAGCAGCAAGCCGATAGTAAGAAGTACGATAATTACCAGAAAAATTAGGAGGGGAAGGAGAACAAAAGAGGTGAAAATAACAGTATTAGTTAATAGTCCTACATCAAACTCTGCTAAATGGTTAACTATTTGATAGCTGAAGCTCAATAAAAAAAATGAAATAAAGGCATAGCCGTATATAGTTAACTTTTTTGCTAATTTGTATTTTTTTAGGTAGTTAAATAGATAAGCTACATCCGAGAGAACACCCAGAAATAGAGCGCCAATAGAAAAGCTAAAAGCCCAAATAGAGTCATTATTAGATTGAAATAACCATAATAAGGTTGATATAGGCAGAGTATATAAAGCGATTAGATAAATTTTCTGACTACGATTAAGTTTTAAACATAACTTTTGTTGTATTTCCCACCATTTTTGTAATTGATATCTCATTTTATTAACCAATTATTTTTAGATATTGCATATTTAAAATAAAGTCAACGCGATATATCTGAAATTTACTATAGCTTTAATCTTAACTGTATTTATTTTTACGTAAAAGCATAATCTCACCAGGCCTGGTGAATTTTATAAATCGTGGGGTTAACCTTATTTTGGGTATGGAGTATACTTGGAATTATCTCATGGACAGTCATGCCTCCGGTCATTCGGGGGATGAACGCGACGGCGCTACGCAGCGGTCGTGAAAAGCTAGGAGTTCTTTTATGTATCGCCATCCCGGCAAACGCCCCGTTTACCTCAATCTGTTCGCCTTTCGCTTTCCGTTAAACGCCATTCTTTCCATTTTGCACCGCATCACCGGTGTGGGGTTATTGTTGTTCCTGTTGACCGGCCTGGTCTGGTTGAATCTGTGGGTTTTGTTTCCTGAACAAAGAGCGGACACCTTGCAAGCCCTGACGCATCCATTGGGGCAGTTGATTTGGTTTTTCGCTGCTGTCAGCTTGTGGTTTCACTGGTTGGCTGGGGTGCGGCATCTGATGATGGAACATGATGCGTTTCAATGGCAAAGCCAGCCGCAAAAAGGGCGGCAATCCGGCCTGCTGTTATTGGCGTTGTTTGCCGTTGGGGCGGTGGTGGTTTTTGCGGGAGTCTGGTTATGAACGTGTTATCCGGCTTGAGAGCGCATGTTTGGCAACGGTTCAGCGCCTGGTATCTGATGGTGTATTTCCCTTTGGCGGCGTTGTACTGGTGGCAAGCGCCGACCGAATCCGTCGCGCAGCTGCAAGCGGCGATGTCGCATTGGCTGTTTTTGTGGCCGTCCTTGCTGGCTTTTGGATTGTTGATGGTGCACGCTTGGGTCGGATTGCGGGATGTGTTGCTGGATTATCTGCCGCGCAGAGCCTTGCAAGCGGGATTATGGCTTTGGGCGTTGGTGTGGTTGTTGGTGTTGGCTGATGGCGTGTTTTTAGCCGTGCAGTTGGTTGCGAACTGAGATTTTAAAGAATAAAGAGAAGAGAGGCGAAATGGTTTCATTGCAGCAGGTCGATACCTTTCATTTTGATGCGGTGATTGTCGGAGCCGGGGGCGCGGGGCTTCGGGCTGCGTTGCAATTGGCCAAGTCGGATTTGCGGGTGGCGGTGGTGTCGAAAGTGTTTCCGACCCGGTCGCATACGGTGGCAGCGCAGGGCGGCATTAATGCGGCCTTGGGCAACTTGACCGAGGATAACTGGCATTGGCATATGTACGACACCGTCAAGGGCAGCGATTATCTGGGCGATCAGGATGCGATTGAATTCATGTGCCGGGAAGCCACGGAAATCGTGCGCGAGTTGGAGCATTTCGGGGTGCCGTTTTCCCGCACCGAGCAAGGCAAAATCTACCAACGCCCGTTCGGCGGTCAAAGCCGCAATTTCGGCGAAAGCCAAGCCACGCGCACTTGTGCGGCGGCGGACCGCACCGGACATGCTATTTTGCAAACCCTGTATCAGCAGAACATTCAGGCGGGCACGACCTTTTTTGATGAATTTTTTGCGGTGGATTTGGTCAAGGATGAAGTTGGCCATATCGGCGGTATGGTGGTGATGAACCTGCAAAACGGTGAATATCAGTTGTTGCGCGCTCATGCAGTGATGGTGGCCACGGGCGGCGCTTGCCAGCTATTCAAAACCAACACCAACGCCAAAATCAACACCGGCGATGGTTTGGCGATGGTACTGCGCGCGGGCTTGCCGTTGCAGGACATGGAGTTCTGGCAGTTCCACCCGACCGGCGTGGCGAACAAAGGCATGTTGTTGTCGGAAGCGGCGCGCGGCGAAGGCGGCGTGTTGCGCAATGCCGAAGGAGAAGCCTTTATGGTGCGTTATGCGCCGCATGTGAAGGATTTGGCGTCGCGGGATGTGGTGTCACGCGCCATTGCCATCGAGGTGAAGGAAGGACGTGGTTGCGGCCCGAATAAAGATCATGTGTTGCTGGATTTGACTCATCTCGATTCGGAGATGATTAAAAAGCGTTTGCCGGGCATTCGCGACATCGGCTTGACGTTTTTGGGCTTGGACATGTGCGACGACCCGATTCCGGTGTATCCGACCGCGCATTATATGATGGGCGGCATTCCGACCAATTTCCACGGTCAGGTGCAGACGCTGGATGAAAGCGGTCAGGCCATCAGTGTACCGGGCTTGTATGCGGTGGGCGAATGCGCTTGTGTGTCGGTGCACGGTGCGAACCGCTTGGGCGGGAATTCTTTATTGGACATCGTCGTGTTCGGACGGGCCGCCGCCAAGGAAATCGAACGGGTGTTGAACTTGCAGAAATCGGACCGCAACTTCGACCGCCGATTGGATTTGGCGCCGGTGGAAGCGCGACTGAACAAATGGGAAGCGCCAGCGCATGACCGCAAGGAGTCCATTGCCGCCATCAAACACGATTTACAAGCCGCCATGCAGGAAGGTTGCGGGGTTTTCCGCAACCAGGAATCCATGCAGGCGTTGATTGAAGCCTTGGAGCCGATTCAACAGCGTTTGGATGAAGCCGTATTGCACGACCGCAGCCGGGCGTTCAACTTGGAACGCATGGAAGCGCTGGAGCTGGAAAACCTGATGACGCTGGCGTATGCCACCGTGCATTCCGCGATTGAACGAACGGAAAGTCGCGGCGCGCATTCCCGCGTGGACTTTACCGAGCGTGACGACGAAAACTGGTTGCAACACAGTCTGTATTTTCTGGATGGCCATCGTCTGCGTTATAAGCCGGTGTGCGTCACGCCGTTGACCGTGACCGGATTCGAACCCAAGCCTCGCGTGTACTAACAAAAGGACAAAACAATGCGGTTTTCCATTTATCGTTACAACCCGGAAGTCGATGAGCAGCCTTACATGCAAGATTATGAGTTGCCGGATGCGGAGATTCGCGACGACATGATGTTGCTGGAAGCGCTGGATAAGCTACGCGAACAAGACCCGACGCTGGCGTTTCGCAGTTCCTGCAAGGAAGGCGTGTGCGGCTCGGACGGCATGAACGTCAACGGCGAGAACCATTTGAGTTGCATTACGCGAATGTCCAGCCTACGCGATCCGGTGGTGTTGAAACCGTTACCGGGCTTGCCGGTGATTCGCGATTTGATTATCGATATGGAATTGTTTTACGACCATTACCGCGCGGTGGACCCTTTCCTGAAAGCGACCAGGCCTGGTCAAAACGTTGATTTGGACCATGAGTTCCTGCAAAGCCCCGAAGAGCGGGAAAAACTCGATGGCAGTTACGAATGCATTCTGTGCGGTTGTTGTGCGACCAGTTGCCCGTCTTTCTGGTGGAACCCGGATAAGTTTCACGGCCCGGCCGCCTTGTTGGCGGCGCGGCGTTTTGTGGTGGACAGCCGTGACATCACCACGCGCGAGCGATTGGAAACCTTGGACGATCCGTTTAAAACCTTCCGCTGTCGTAATATCCAGAACTGCACCGCCAGTTGCCCGAAAGGGTTGAACCCGAGTCAGGCCATCAATGAGCTGAAAAGCTTGATGGTTGAAAAACAGTTGGATTAAAAAAGGTGGCGGAAACGATGGTAGAAACGATGCCGGATAGCCTCGAACAGCGCCAACTGCAATGGAAACGATTGCAACTGAATTGCCGCCGCGGTAATGCCGAAGTCGAACATTTGCTCTCGGCGTATTGCCGGGATTTAAGTCCGGAAGTTCCATCGCAAGTGGCGGAAATGGAAATTTTGGAAACGTTGTTGGCGGAAAATGATCAGACGTTGTTTGAGTGGTTGGTGCAACCGGATTCGGACGGGTCTGGCGCAACGCCTGACATTTTTAAACCGTTTATTCAGGCGATTCGTTCGCGTTATTTATCGGCTTGAGTCAATAGCCAAATCCGCCAGGCCTGGACGTTTTTGGATGAGCGGCCGGGTCAGTGGCAGCAACTCTTTTCCATCGTCAGGAACTTTTCAAATTCCGCCGCCGGTAATGGCCGCGAACAGAAGAAGCCTTGATAGGTTTCGCAGCCCGTCTTCACCAGATAATCCAGTTGTTCCGGATGTTCGATGCCTTCGGCCACGACATTCAGATTCAGTGTCTGAGCAATCTTGATAATGGTTTCGATGAAAATCGCACCGGATTCGGTGTCGTAATCGTCCATAAAGGTTTTGTCGATTTTCAGGGTGTTGATCGGGAATTTTTTCAAATACGCCAGTGAGGAATAGCCGGTACCGAAGTCGTCCAGCGAGATGGAAATGCCTTTTTGTTGGATGGCGTGCAACAGGCTGAGGTTTTGCTCGGAGTTTTCCATGAACTGCGATTCGGTCATTTCCACGTCGAGCTTGCTGGGGGTGATGCCGCTTTCCTGAATGAGTCGATTGAGTTTTTCTTCAAAGTGATTGTTGATCAGTTGCACCGGCGACAGGTTGACGGACACTTGGAAGTCACCCAATCCACGCTTTTTCCAGTCGATTTGCTGGCGTACCGCCGTTTCCAGTACCCAGTCGCCCAATGGCACCATCAAGCCGGACTTTTCCGCCGACGGTATGAATCGGTCCGGTGTAATCACGCCTTTGTTCGGGTCAATCCAGCGAATCAAGGCTTCAGCGCCGGTCACTTGGCCGGTGGTGACGGAGATTTTCGGCTGGTAATAGAGTTCAAATTCGCCGTTGTCCAGAGCGCGTTGCATGTTGTTTTCCAATTCGATTTCATGCACCAGCTGCTGATGCAGGGATTCGGTAAAGAATTTGAATTGGTTTTTACCGGCGTTTTTGGCTTCGTACATGGCGATGTCGGCGTTTTTCATCAGGGTGGTGATGGATTGGCCGTCTTTCGGGTACAGCACCACGCCGACACTGGCGGACACTTTAACGGGATGATTGTCCACCAAATGCACGTCGCTGATTTTTTCGATGACGCGTTGGATGATATTGATGAGCTCGTGTTCGTTGCCGTGGTGGTTGACGACGATGACGAATTCGTCGCCGCCGACACGGGCGATGATGTCGTAGTCGCGCAAGACCTGTTTGATGAGGCTGGAAACATTGCGCAACAGTTTGTCGCCGACTTCATGGCCCAGGGTGTCGTTGACGGTTTTGAAATTATCCAAGTCCATGAAAAGCAGGGCGAATTCCTGTCCGGATCGGGAGAATTCGGAAATCAGCCAGTTCAAGCGTTCATTCAGATGGTTTCGGTTGGCGAGGCCGGAAAGGTTGTCGGTTCGGGCCAGGCGATACAATTCGCTTTTTTCTTCGTCCAGGCGGGTAAAGGTCTGCACCATGGAGGCGCGGATGTATTCCAGTTCACGTAGCTTGAAGCGTTTTGGAATTTCCGACTGGTAATAGGCGTACTGGCGTAACAGTTCCAACGGGTTGGTGACGAAGCGTTTCAGCAGCCCCCACAGCAAGCCGAGCAGCAGTAACGGCACCACGCCGAAAAAGAGCAGTGAATTGGTGGTGTTTTCGGCGAAATAGTTTTCCAGATAGGCTTTGTCGATATACAGATATAGCTTCAAATACGCCGGTTGGTTCTGGATGAAATACGGAATATCGGTTTCATAAATATCGTAGCGCAACATTTCATGTGCCGATAAGCCTTTCAGTTTGTCCTGGGTGTTCTTTTTCGGTGGCGCGGAACGGATATCGTGTTCGGTCGTAATCAGGATTTTGCTGCCCGACGCAATCGCCATGGCCGCGACCAGTGGATTGTTGGCGACTTTACGGTGCAGAAAAGACTTGAACTCGCGCAATTCTTGCGGTGTGGCCATTTCCGTGGAAACGACGTAAGCGGTTTCCGACAGGTCGTGGCGGATGTTTTCCAGAATGAGGTCGGTTTTCTTTTGCTGGTCGTTGAGGAAGTAATATAAGAACACTCCGTAGAAAACCAGAACCAGAGCGACGATAGCGGTGATAAAGAAGCGGCGGATGGAGATCATTTACAGCAGATCCCTCGTGGGAAAGTTGGCATCGTCCAAACGTTGTTGCAACGCCGGAGAGACACCTTTATTCAACCATTCGATGGTGCTCAAACTGGATTGAAAGTCTTCGAAACGGCTGTTTTCCAGATAGGGTTTGACCTTTTCATAGTACTCTTTCGGGTCATCATGCAGCGCCTGGATAGCGTGGTTGATCAGGGTTTTCAGTGCCAGCATCTGGTCTTTGTGGGCGTGATAACGGCTTTCGGTGGTGAATATTCCGTCCAGTACCAGCAGGTTTAAACTGTCTGCTGTGGAGGCCAGTGTTTGGAAGCCTTGTTTTTCCAGCTCGTGGTTATACGGCGTGTATGTCACCACCAGTGTCGGTTCGGTGCGATTTGTGGCATCGGATTGCAGTTTGATCTGGTCGCTGTTGATGTAGTTGAAGGTTTTGCCTTCCAGTTTGTGCTGATGGATGAAGTCGTTGAAGACGGGGTAATTGATGCTGTTGATTTCCAGATAAACATTGATGGGACCGTTTTCGGATTTGATGGCGTCGAGTGAACGATTCCCCATGATCATGTCGCCGCCATTGGAGCGATCCAACAGCAGAATCGGAATCACCGACGGGTCTTTTCGGTACATGGTCTGATATTCGTATTGCGTGCCGGCGAAAGCATCGAGCTTGGCGGATTGGTAAATGTGCAGACTTTCGCCGAGGGAGACCACGCTGGAAAGACGGATGTCGTGTTCATCAAGCCAGCCTTTTTCCTTGGCATAGAATAGAGGCGAATAACCAATCCAGGAATTGGCAATGATGTTGAGTGTCTTATCGGGTTTTTCGGCGCAACCTGAGAGTGCGATCAAACCGCTTAGCAATACGGCTTTTATTATATTTATCATGTTTATTGACCATAATAAAAAGTTACCTTAATGCTACCACAGCCGGTAAGGGTTTTTTAAGAAATATCCGCTTAAAGCGCTGATAAAACAGGGTGTTGCGAGCGCCTTTAAGAATAAAAAGCATTCGCGTTTTCACTTGGTCAGCGGTGCACCACATATTGGCCTTCAAACACCGTCGCCAGCTCCTGGGCTTCATTGTATATTTCCGTGGTCAATTGAATGCGGGCGCGGCCTTTTCGGCGGTACATTTTCAGAAAGGTCGCCAATTGCGGTTCGGATTCGAATCGACAACGGGTTTCGATGTCGGCTTTCACCGGTTTCAAAAAACGGGTGTGGCTTTCCTGAATGACGATGTGGCCGTGTAAATCGTGTTCGGTGAGGGCGAGATGAATCAATCCCCAGCCGGTGAGCACGGCCGTGGCGTACAGGCTGCCACCGAAAGCGGTGCTTTTGTGGTTGATGTTGTTTTGCAAAGGCGCGCGTAAACGCAGGGAGTCGGCGGTGGCCTCCATGACCTGCAAGCCCATGGACCGGGTGAGCGGAATGTCTTGATGCAAAAGCGTTTCCAGTGCTTTTAGCGCTTTCGGCGTATGGGTGGAATCGGTCATGGCGTCTCCGCAGTAAACGTATCTGTGATTCAGTATAGCCGGAGTGCCGAAAGTGTCCAACCGCTGGTCTTCCGATTAGAAGAAAAGTGGCCAGGCCTGGTTGTTTTGAAAACTTGATGTGTATTAAGTAAAAAGTCTTAAAAGGTGTTGACGGGCGTCCGGCATTTTGTCATATTTTAGTGGTACGGTTTTTTATTGAAAAGACTTGAATAACAATTTCTTAACCCCATATAACCGTTGAATGAAAGTTGTATTGTTCTCTTTAATAAGGAGGGTTGTGCGATGAGTATGTTTTTAAGAACGTTGGAACCGTTTCGTGAATTGCGGGATTTGGAAAACCGGCTGCAAAAAATGATGCCGAAACCCACGGAATCGAATGTGGCTGGGTTTTCACCGACCGTCAATACACGAGAAGGGGATTACGCTTATCACATCGAAGTGGATTTACCCGGTGTGAAAAAAGACGATATCCATGTGGAAGTGAAAGAAAATCGTCTGACCATTTCCGGTGAACGTAAAACCAAGGAAGAGGTCAAGGACGAAGACTATTACCGCGTGGAAAGCAGTTACGGCAAGTTCGAGCGTAGCTTTGCCCTGCCGGATAATGTGGATGCCGAAAACGTATCCGCCAGTTCGGAAGACGGCGTGCTGGAAGTTGTGCTGCCGAAAAAGGAACGCAGTGCCGAGACCAAAAAGGTGGAAGTCAAATAATCTTCCACGAAGGTTTCAGTCAAAATCGAATTCAAACCAACCATTGAATGATCTTATCTGTCATTACAAGGGCCGCGGATTTTCCCCGGCCCTTTTTTTATGGGCAAAAAAAACTCACCGATCGGTGAGTTCAAGACAAGGAAGTTTTAACGGTTATATTTTATTATTCGGTGCTGCGGCCTTTGACCGCATGATGGATTAATCGGATGTGACCGGCGTCAGGTAACGTTCGCGTTTTTTCGGGACGATTTTGTCGATTTCCACCAGAATCAAACTGTCGATGCAATCGTTGAAATCCGGGTCGACACTGAAGTCGATAAAGCGGCAACCGCCGGGTTCGCACAGTTCCGCGTATTGTTTGAACAACGTCGGCACCTTGACGCCGAACTCGGTCAGCAGGCTGTTGAGCTTTTTGTAACTCTCTTTGTAGTCGCCGCTGAATTCTTTTTCCGCCAGTTCTATAATATCCGGCGACGGTACGAAAGGGCGTTTCCCCACGGCCAAATCCTGATGTGAGCCCATCTGGGTTTGGAAGAAGGCGACAATCAGTTCTTTGGCGCGTAATGGATAGGCATCCGACAAACTCACCGGGCCGAAGAAATATTTGGTTTCCGGGTGGCGCATTACATAAGCGCCGATGCCGTACCATAGATAATCCAGGCTGCGCTTGCCCCAGTAACGTGGTTGCACGAAACTGCGGCCCATTTCCAGGGCATTGGGCAGATAAGGTTCGATGTCCGGTTTCAAGTCGAATAAGGTGCTGGTGTAAAGCCCGTCCATGCCGTTTTTCTCGATGATTTTCTGGCATTCGCCGATGCGATAGGCGCCGACAATTTCCAAATCCTCTTCGTCCCACAGCACCAAGTGGCGGTAGTCGGCATCGTATTTGTCCAAATCGAAGGCATCGCCGGTGCCTTCTTCCACCGTGCGGAAGGTCAGTTCGCGCAAGCGACCGATTTCACGCATCACCGGCGAATCGGCATCGTAATCGAACAGAAAGATTTTCTTGCCGTCCACCGTCTGGCCCAGTAGCTCGCCGTTTTTCAAATCCTTTTTCAAGGCCTTGCGGTTCACCGGGTGGGCGATGGTGTTTTCGGTTTCGAACGGCAGTTTGGCAATCGCTTTGCCGGGGTGGTTCAAACGGTAAACGTGTTTGCGGAGCAGCTTGGCGATTTTCGTCAGCGGCCAGTCGCATTTCGCCACCGATTTCCACGGAATCATCGGTCCGACATGGAAGGCGATTTGTTGGTCGTTCTTATTGAACATTTCCTTGACCAGCATCAGCGTGCCCAGCGGTTTGTACAGGGTGGACAAACCATAAAACAAAGCGGAGTTACGGGCGTCGATGTAAATCGGTAAAATCGGCGATTGGGTCTTTTTCGCCAATTTGAGGAAACCGTTTTTCCATTTGCCATCGCGCACGCCGTTCGGGCGGATGCGTGAGACTTCGCCCGCCGGGAAAATAATCACCGCCTCTTCGTTCTCCAACGCCTTGATCATGGTTTTGAAAAGTTCTTTATGGTTGGCCTTGTCGGACATATTGTCCACCGTTAAAAACAGCGACTGGAAGGGGTCGACATTGGCCAGCATTTCATTGGCGACGATGCGCACGTCCGGGCGAATGCTGCGGATGAATTTCAACAGTGCCAAACCGTCCAGCGAACCGATCGGGTGATTGGCGACGATGACCACGCGCCCTTCGGCCGGCACATTGTTGAAAGAACGGTTGTTGACCTGATAAGTGAAGTTATAATGTTCCAGGCTTTTGTCCAGGAACGCAAAACCGCGCAGGTGCTTGTTCTCTTCGATGAACTGGTTGATTTCGTTTTCGTAGGTGAGCTTTTTCAGAAATTTAATCAGCTGTTTGCCGCCCGGCTTCTGATTGAAATCGGGGTATTTTTCGAGAATGGTTTGTTCGATATTCAGCATAATGGTTTCTTCGTAACTCGTCTTCTTGGATAGCTCGGAGGGCACGTAGGACTCGTCTGGTACGTGCGGCGGTTCTACTCGTCTATTAACTGTATTATTCTGAGTTGTCCAGTTGACGTAGAAGTGACAAATGCGTGAGTTTCAAATGACGGTTGTGTAACAAAAATATGACAATGATTTCCCTGAGTTATTATGATTTGGCCGGCTTATCGGTGATGATTCTGCTGCTCGGCCTGTTGCTGCTATTGAACGGCTTCGAGCAAACGCGCCAGCTTTGGGTGGCGTCCGCACGCATGGTGGTGCAACTGCTGTTTATGGGCGTTTGGTTAAGCTGGGTGTTCAATGCCGACAGTTGGTTGCTGGTGGCCTTGGTGTCGGTGGTGATGCTGCTGTTCGCCGGTTATGAAATTCTCAAGCGTCAGACCTACCGTTTTCAAACCAATGGTTTGGTCTCCGGCTCGTTTGTGGTGGGATTGTTGTCGTTGTCGATGACCGCTTTGGTGTTGACGATTTTCTCGCTTACGCTGGTGATTCAGCCGCAACCTTGGTACGAAGCGCAATACGCCATTCCGTTGTTGGGGATGATTCTCGGCAATAGCATGACCGCCATCGGCCTTGGGTTGGATACCCTGACCAAAAGCGCCGTGAAACAGAAAGCGCAAATCGAAGCGCAACTGGCCTTGGGTTACACCGCCAAGGAAGCGCTGATGTTCCTGAAAAAGCAAAGCCTGCACACGGCGATGATTCCGGTCATCAATATGCTGGCCGCTGCCGGCATCGTATCCTTGCCCGGTATGATGACGGGGCAAATCCTCGCCGGCATCGACCCGATGGAAGCCGTCAAATACCAAATCATGATTATGTTTCTGATTACGGTGTCCACCGCCTCGGGTGTGCTGATTGCCTTGTGGCTGGCGCAGAAAAAACTGTTCGACCCACGGATGCGTCTGAACTTGTCACAGTTGGTAAAAAGCTGAAAACAGAAAAACGCCCAGACCTGCTCTTTGAAACCTGTCGGATTTGACAAGGCGCGTTATAATAACCTTAAAGCGCGCTCAGTCTTTGCCGAGTATTTGCCGAGTATTTGCCGAATATTTGCAGAACGTTCGCGCGATTCCGTCACCCCAAACCTCAGGTTGAACCATGTTACAGCACCCGTATCTCGAATTGCCGAAATCCTTTTTCCAACCCGTCTGGCCGGAGCCGCAGCAAAACGCGCGTCTCGTCGCGGTCAACCGGGCGCTGATGCAGGAAATCGATTGCGACTTGAGTGACGAACAATTGCTTGCGCTCACCGCCGGGCAATTGGAGGATGCCAGCTTGGCCGAGTTCGACTTGCAACCACTGGCACAAAAATACACCGGTCACCAGTTCGGCTATTACAACCCGGATTTGGGCGATGGCCGCGGATTGTTGCTGGGGCGTTGGGAAGACAAAAACGGCCAGGCCTGGGACTTTCACCTGAAAGGCGCCGGGCGCACGCCTTATTCCCGGCGCGGTGACGGCCGGGCGGTTTTGCGTTCGGTGATTCGCGAATACTTGGCGTCCGAAGCCTTGTTCGGGCTGGGCGTGCCCACTACGCGCGCCTTATCCATCGCCACCAGTGACGAACAAGTGCAGCGTGAAACCTTCGAACCGCGCGCCAGCTTGATGCGTGTCACGCCCAGCCACATCCGTTTCGGGCATTTTCAGTGGGCCGCCTCCAAAGGCCCGGCCACCCTTGAATTCCTGACCAATTTTGTGGTGGAACATCATTACCCGGAATTGCAGTCGCTAGAAGAGCCGCAACGCAGTGCCGCCTTGTTGAAAACCGTTTGCGAGCGCACCGCGGTGCTGATGGCGAAATGGCAAGCGGTGGGCTTCAATCACGGGGTGATGAATTCCGATAACATGTCCATTCTCGGCGAAACCTTCGACTTCGGGCCTTATGCCTTTTTCGACGATTTTCAAATCGAGTACATCTGCAATCATTCCGATTACGAAGGGCGTTACGCTTATAATCAGCAACCGAAAATCGGTGTCACCAATTGCCAACTGCTGGCGCACGCCTTCGATAAAGTGTTGGACGAAGCCGCGCAAAACGAAGCCTTGGAAGCCTTTGTGGAAACCTATAATCGCCAGTACATCGATGAGATGAATTGTAAAATCGGATTGCATACCGTACAGCCCGACGATAAAAACCTGATTGGCGATTTATTGGTGTTGATGGATCAGCATCGGGTGGATTTCAGTTTGTTTTTCCGCCGCTTGGCGAAATGGAACCAACCGGATGAAGGTGAATTGATGACGTTATTGAACCAACCCGGCGCCTTTGTCGATTGGTTCCAGCGTTACGATGCCCGCTTGCAGCAGGAAGGCATTTCCGAATCGGAACGCCAGCAACGGATTTTGGCCGTCAATCCGGCCATCGTCTTGCGGAACTACATTGCACAAGGCATTATCGAAGCCGCCGAAAATGGTGATTATCAACCGTTAGAACAGTGGGTGGAAGCGCTGCATTCACCTTTCGAAGAACACCCAGGCCTGGCGGAATTTCAGAAACCGCCAAGCCCGGAACAAAAAGGGCTGCAACTGAGTTGCTCTTCTTAACAAAACAGGCAATAAAACAGGAAATATAAGGATGGCTTATCAAACGTTTACACCGCGCCATTTAGCGCGCTTCAAATTATGGATGTGGGTGGTGGCGTTGATTGTCGCATCCGGCTTGGTGTTGGCGATTAGCCAACTCTCAAACGGTTTTATCCACACCTTACCCATCTGGGGGCTGTGGGTGTTGCCGGGGCTGCTGTTATTGCGATATGGCTTTAAACAACATCAGGCGCTGAAAACCGAAGTGGCACAAACCTACCAACGTCTGTTGGAAACCGAAGCCTTTCAACCGGTGAATGAAGTGGACTTAGGCTTGGGCCGAAAACTGATTGTGGATGCCGACAACGACAAGATGGTGTTACTGTTTCCTCTGGAAATTCACCGCTTTCAACGAGCGGATATCGCCGATTGGAAAGTTGAACCCAGAAGCGCGCGTAAACACAAAACAAATCGCGTGGAACATGACCTGCATTTGGGCTTTCAAAGTGGGGAAGCGTTGGTGGTGAAACGAGTTAGTAACCAAGAAAAGCTTTTTGAAATGCATTTTAGAGCTTAAGCTAACTCCCATGGTAAGTCTCGGCGGCCATTAACTGGCTTGAGGATGCCTTCATATCGAAGTTTTTGTGCTGCCCACCTAACATCATACTGCCATGTATAAAGCAAATCCCCAGAAGATTTCAATTGAGCTTCATAGTTTTCCCATATGTATTTTGAAATTTCTTTAGGCCAACCTTTTCCATTATTAGCTTTCAAGCCTTCAATTATCCATTTTTTCATATCATTTCTCGTAACCAAGCTCTTATCCTTTTATTTTTTCAAAGCTTCACTCACAATCGCTTGCGCTTCTTTTAGAATTTCATCCAAATGCGCTTGGCCTTTAAAACTTTCGGCGTAGATTTTATAGATGTCCTCGGTGCCGGATGGGCGGGCGGCGAACCAGCCGTTTTCGGTGGTGATTTTCAGGCCACCGATGGCCGCGCCGTTGCCCGGTGCATGGGTGAGTTTGTCCAGAATCGGTTCACCCGCCAAAGTGTCGGCTTTGACCATTTCCGGGGACAGGTTTTTCAAAATCGCTTTCTGTTCACGGTTGGCCGGTGCGTCGATGCGGCTGTATACCGGGTTGCCGAATTGTTCAGTTAGCTCTTGATACAGTTGCCCCGGGTCTTTGCCGGTGACGGCGGTGATTTCCGCCGCCAATAAATTCATGATAATGCCGTCCTTGTCGGTGCTCCAGACGGTGCCATCCATTTTCAAGAAAGACGCCCCGGCGGATTCTTCGCCACCAAAGGCATAGTCGCCGGACACCAAACCGTCCACAAACCATTTGAAACCGACCGGCACTTCCGCCAGGGTTTTGCCCAAGGAGGCGACGACGCGGTCAATCATGGAGCTGGACACCAGCGTTTTACCGATTTTAACGTCCGCCGACCAGTTCGGACGGTGGGTCAGCAGGTATTGAATGGCGACGGCGAGATAGTGGTTTGGGTTCATTAAACCGACCGACGGGGTGACGATGCCGTGGCGGTCGGTGTCGGTGTCGTTGCCGAAGGCGATGTCGTAGTCGTCTTTCAGTGCAATCAGGCTGGCCATGGCGTAAGGCGAGGAGCAGTCCATGCGGATTTTGCCGTCTTTATCCACCGTCATGAACGAGAAGGTCGGGTCGACGTGTTTGTTGACGATTTCCAGATTCAAGCCGTAATGGTCGGCAATCGGTTGCCAGTAATCCACCGCTGCTCCGCCGAGCGGGTCGATGCCGAGCTTGAGTCCGGCGTCTTTGATGGCTTTCATATCGACGATTTTGTCGAGGTCTTTGACATACGGCATGATGAGGTCTTCGGCCTTGACGAATTCGGAAGCCATCGCCTCGGCCAGCGGCATGCGGTTGATGGCTTGCATGTCGGACATCAGGATTTCATTGGCGCGGTCTTGAATTACGGAGGTGGCGTCGGTATCGGCCGGGCCGCCGTTTGGCGGGTTGTATTTGAAGCCGCCGTCTTCCGGTGGATTGTGCGATGGCGTGATGATGACGCCGTCGGCCAAATCATCGGTGCGGTTTTCGTTGTAGGTGAGAATGGCGTGCGAAATGACCGGCGTCGGCGTGTAACGGCCTTTGCCTTGGATAATGACGTCCAGACTGTTGCCGGCAAAGACTTCGATGGCGGTGGCGTGAGCGGCTTCCGACAGGGCGTGGCTGTCCATGCCGATGTAGATCGGGCCGGTGATGCCTTGCGCGTCGCGGTATTCGACAATCGCTTGTGAAATGGCGGCAATGTGGTTTTCATTGAAGGCGGTTTTGCTGGCGCTGCCACGGTGGCCGGAGGTGCCGAAGGCGACCGCCTGATCCGGATTGCTGGCATCGGGAATCAGGTTGTAGTAGTCGGTCATCAGTTTGGGAATGTTTTCCAGAATGGATTGTGGGGCAGGTTTTCCGGCGTAGGGTGACAAAGACATGGCGCATCCTTCTAGTAAGTGATTTTGTGCAACGATTGGTTTCATTATAGCCATGCGGTTTGAAAAAATCATGCCGAATCCGCGCCTTTCATAAAGCTGTCAAACAAACCGAAAAACCACCAGGCCTGGCCATTTGGATGACTTTTTGAAATAAATTTTATTTATCACTGGATTTCATGTCAGGAGGAGCTAAAATAGAGAATGTTATTATGTAACACAATGTAATGACGAAAATGTAAAGAAGTAACCGACGCGGGTTGTTTCAGAACAGCTAAGTGAATACTCCAACAACCTGTAACGAACTCGTATTTTTTGACGATGAATCGACGAACCCTGACAAACACACGGCCGAAGCGATGGCTTCAGCCTTTTGGCGCTGACACGGTGTCCTGGCGACATCTGTTGCTGGCGTTCGTGTTGCTGTTCGCGCAGACGGCGGCTTTGCTGCACGCCGAGATTCATCCGTTCCATGAACACGCCGAAGTGTGTAATGTCTTCGACGGTGTGGAGCACCAAGCCAGTGCCTTCACGCCGAGTTTCGAGTTGCCGCAGACACCCGTTTACCGGGATGTGTGGCGCCCGGATTCCATTTTATCGTTTGCCGCCACCTTCGCGGCCGTCTATTTCAGCCGCGCTCCGCCGGCCTTCTCCTGATTGATTCGTTTTATTTAATCCCCCTTAATAATCAGTAAGAGATATCCTTTTCAGGAGAAAGACATGCTTCGCAAGAAACTCGTGTCTGCGATTCTGTTGGCCAGTGGCGCGTCGGTGAACGCGGCTTGGGCGGAAGACAGCAAGCAGACCCAAACAACCCAATTACAGAAAATTTCCGTGGAATCGCAATTGAATCCGCCGTTGGAACCGGTCGATATCAGTACGTCCACCACCTTACAACCCTCCAAAACGGAAATGGACCGCAACGGCACCGCTTCCCTCGGTGAAGCGCTGGACGGCTTGCCCGGCGTGAATACCCTGGAAACCGGCCCGCAATCCGGTAAGCCGGTGGTGCGCGGCGATACTTCTTTGCGTTTGCCGGTGTTGTCCAACGGCATGACCATGGAATATCAGGCGGAAGGCACACGCCATAACCCGAATGTGGACCCGGCTTTGACCGAACGTCTGGAAGTGATTCGTGGGCCGCAAGGCTTGAAGTATTCCAGCCAGGCGGTGAAGTCGGCGGTGAATGTGGTCGGGCCGCAAATTGATTACGCCGGGCCGGGTGAGACCAAAGCGTCCGGAGAATTGATGGGCGAGGTGAATTCCAATAATAACGAAACCATGATTGGCGCCAAGGCCAAACTGTCTTCCAATGGCTTCGGTCTGGTCGGGGGCGTGACCAAACGTCGCGGCAATGACTTTGTGACGCCGGACGGCCCGGAAGCGGGTGATGTGGCACCGGGCGATCCGCCAGGCACCAAGCCGTTGGTCACAGGCACCACGCCTTACACCAACTTTGAAGGCGAGTCGGCCGTGATCGGCGCAGGTTACCGTGGCGATTGGGGTGAAGTGGAATTACGCCACAATTATTGGCAATCCAAACAAAACTATCTGGGGGTGGAAGCGGCACCGGGCGAATATGAATTGATTCCGTCCGCCGGGCAGAATCTGACCAACTCCGAAACCCAATTGAAGGCCGAGTTTTTCGCCGGGGATTGGGTCATCAAACCGAAATACGCTCATACCCGCAACCAGCGTCAGGCGATGCACGAAGTGACGTATGAGGATATGGACGATTACAAGGATGACGAGGAATATCTCGACATCGTTGTTCACCGCGACGACTACCAATTGGCGGTGGAGCATCCAGAGTTCTTCGGATGGCAAGGTGAATTCGGTGTCAGCGGTTACACCAAAGACCAGGATTTGCGTTCCGGTCATTTGACGCCGAGCGCGACCGAAGACGGTGCCGGCATCTTTATGGTGGAGAAACAATCCTTCGGCCCTTGGGACGTGGAATTGGGTGCGCGTTACGACAGTCAGCACGTCAAAGCGCCATTAAGTTCTGAAAATGCTCATTTCTGGGATGAAACCGGGGTTTACAACAGCTCGAACAATTCACGCGACTTCTCGGACTGGTCCGGCGCTTTGGGCGTGGCGTACCACTATACGTCCAACTGGACCTTCACCGGGAACTTGGGACGCAGCTTCCGCGCGCCGTCTATTTTTGAACTCTATGCTTCCGGCGCGCACGGCGGGGTGCAAGCCTATCAACTGGGTAACCCGGACTTGAAAGCGGAAACCTCCATTAACACCGAATTGGCGGCGACCTGGCAGTCGGAAAATCTACACTCGACTTTGTCGGTGTACTCCAACTGGGTGGATAATTATATCGTGTTGGAAAATACCGAGACCGAAGAGTATTGCGACCATGACGGCAATTGCCAACCAACGCAGAACTTGAATTATCCGTATCGTCTGATGATCAATTCACAAACGAATGCTTTGATTCAAGGGATTGAATGGTCGGCGACCTATCGCATGACGCCGCAATTGCAATGGCAAGCCACGGCGGAAATCATGCAAGGGCGCGATACCAAAAACAATCGTGATCTGCCTTTGATGCCGGCGAATAACGCCACTTTAGGCGCGCAATACACGTTTGGGAGCGGCCAGTATCTGGCGAAGCCTTACGTTGGCTTGGGCACGAAGTACGTGGCCGAAAAGGATTCGGCCGGGTCTTATGAACCCTTCAGCCAGTTTGACAGCACACCGTTCGGAACGGCTTCTACCAAAGATTACTGGTTGTGGAATCTGGAAGCGGGTACCGGGGTCAAGTTCGGCAAGCAACGCTTATACTTGGATTTGACCGTGCAGAACTTGATGGATGTGCAGTATCGTGACTTCCTCGATACCTATAAAGGGTATGCGCAGGGCATGGGACGTAACTTCCAGTTGCATGCACGTTTGCCGTTCAAAATTTGATGTTTGAACCGTCGTCGACTCCAGTCGGCGATGGGTATCAAATCAATATAAAAAAACCGCCAGGCCTGGCGGTTTTTTCATTTCAGGAGCGAGAACGCTTTAGAAGTGTTCGCGTGGGTTGAATGGCATCTTGGTCGCCATCTCCTCGTAAAAGGCTTTGGCCTCGTCGCTGTCGGCCGGTGGTGTGTGGATTTGCACCAAGATATATTGGTTGCCGGCTTTGTCGCCTTTGCCTAGACCGCGGCCTTTGATGCGCAGTTTCGAACCGGACTGAGTGCCGGCCGGAATGTTCATATTGACCTTGCCTTTCAATGTCGGGATTTCGACCTTGGTGCCTAAAGCGGCTTCCCACGGCGTCAGCGGCAGGTTGAGGATAATGTCGTCGCCCTCCACTTTATAAAGCGGGTGGTTTTGCAGGTCCACTTCCAAATATAGGTCGCCGTTCGGGCCGCCACCGAAACCGGGCGATCCTTGGCCGCTCAAACGAATGCGCGAGCCTTGTTTGACGCCGGCCGGAATCTTCACTTTCAATTGCTTCGGTTGGTGCGAGACCTGGCCGAACTGGTTGGGGTTCGGCATCTGCAGGTTCAGGGATTTCGCCGCACCATTGACGGCTTCTTCCAGCGTCACCAAAACCTTGACGATTTGGTCGTCGCCTTTTTGTTGGAAGCCTTGGCCCTGATGTCCGAAACCGCCTTGCCCGCCGAACCCGCCGCCGAACATGGATTCGAAAAAGTCGCTGAAGCCTCCGGCCTGACCACCGGCACCGCCAAACCCGCCGCCGAACATGCTTTCAAAGTCCGGTGGGGGTTGGAAGTTCTGGCCATTATGGTAGTTGGGGCCGAGTTGGTCGTACATTTGACGTTTTTCGGTGTCGCCCAATACTTCGTAGGCTTCATTGATTTCCTTGAATTTGGTTTCGTCCCCGCTCGGTTTGTCGGGGTGATGCTTGGCGGCCAGTTTGCGGTAGGCTTTTTTAATCTCCGCTTCCGAGGCACTGCGTTCCACACCTAAGATTTCGTAGTAATCTTTATATTCCATTGTTTTTCCTGAAAATTTAAGCTAACTAGCTTATGGGGATGATGCCAAGGGTTTTCAAGGGCTGTCATCGATTTCGTATTCATTTAGTCTTTTAGGGTATTCACTGGAAGGATTGAGATATTTAAATTTTAACGGAAATTATGCCTTTGGGGCTTGAACACTAAGTGAAATTGACTATTATTAAAGTTTGCCTTTGAGTTTGAAATTCCACGCAATCAAAGTATTTATCAAGGTTCCCGCATGTTTTACGGTGTCACAGCACAAGAAGACGAAATTATTTCGACGGCCATTTCGACCCCTTTTAGTTTCCATAATGGGGAGGAAGTGTTGAAAGGGCGTAGCCTCAGTCGCGAAGGCTTAGGGGTGCATTGCCCGAATCAGGGCGCGAAAGCCTTTCATTTCAATCGTCGGCAAAAACTGAAAGATTGCCATATTCAAATCGACGGGTTGACCATTTATTTCTGTCAATTGCAGGTTGTGGAGTTGAAAGAACTCAACGGCGAGTACATTTATGGCTTGCGGATTCTCAGTATTTTGCCGCAAGAGCAGGAAAAACTGGATACCGTTTACGAGAGTAAACTGTGCGAGTTGGACGACGACTGCAACAAGTGGACCGCCATTTCTTCTTCCTGAGGCAGGCTTAAACGGTTTTCACACTTCTTTTCAAGCCGCCCGATCGGGCGACGTTTCTAAAACGAACATTTTATTTCACTGCGAGTGGCATGGCATCGAATTGCACGCCGCTCCAGCCGGTTTTCATAAAATTGCGGATATTACCATGGTCTTGCCCGTCCGGGTTTTGCAGGACATCCTGTGTATAAAAATCACCGAAAGCATTGAGAGTGGCTTGTTCGCTCAGACCGTTTAATTTGGCGAAAGCGAAAATTTTGCAGGAGCCGTTGTTGGTGTCGGCCTCGTTGACTTGTTCGCCGTTTTGAAAGCGGGTCGGGGTGAAATCGTAATGGCTATCGATGGTTTGCATTACCGTGTTGAAATCGACGGGTTGTTGATTCAGTTCGGCGGTTAAGGCATCCAGTGTCATGGTCGCTCCTTTGATGTTTGGAAATCAGGTGGTTTCGTTGGCGGAGTATTTTATCAAAGGCATGCTTCTTGACTGTGGTTTTTCCATCAAGCCGCGTTCCGGCCACTTTTTTGAAAGGATTTTCCGGTGGTGAATTTAAAATTAGGCAAGATAACGTCTTGAAAAAATGGCAAAATATGGGGCATTAAATTGATTGTCAAAGCATTAACAAGGAAGCACAGATTCAATGAAAAGACGTGATTTTATCGGCGCGATTGCCGGTGCGACAGCCACCACGGCGATGACCGCTTGTGGACAGAAAGACGAACCGAAAACGGCGGCGATGCAACCGATGGAAACCGTGGAATGGAAAATGGTCACCACCTGGCCGAAAAACTTCCCAGGCCTGGGCACCGGCGCCAACCGAGTGGCGGAGCTGATTAATGAGATGTCCGGCGGTCGCCTTCACGTTAAGGTCTATGGGGCCGGTGAAATGGTTGGCGCTTTTGAGGTGTTTGATGCGGTGTCACGCGGTAATGCGCAGCTAGGGCACGCCGGTGCCTATTACTGGAAGGGCAAGGTTCCGGCCTCGGTGTTTTTCTCGTCGGTGCCGTTCGGTTTGACGCCGGATGAAATGAACGCCTGGCTGTATTACGGCGACGGTTTGAAACTGTGGGAAGAAGCTTACAAACCGTTTGGTTTGATTCCCAACCCGGCGGGGAACTCCGGCACCCAGATGGGCGGTTGGTTCAATAAGGAAATCAATTCCGTGGCCGATTTGAAAGGCCTGAAAATGCGTATGCCGGGCTTGGGTGGCGAAGTGCTGAAAAAAGCCGGTGGTGTGCCGGTGTCCTTGCCGGGCGGGGATATTTTCCCATCGATGGAATCCGGTGCCTTGGATGCCACCGAATGGGTCGGGCCTTATAACGATTTGGCGTTCGGCATTTACCGTGCGGCGAAATACTATTACACACCGGGCTGGCACGAGCCGGGCACCACCATGGAATGTATGATCAACGAAGAAGCCTTCAATGCACTGCCGGCGGATTTGCAGAGCATTGTGCGTAATGCGATGAAGGTGGCGAATCTGGAAATGTTGTCGGAATACATGGCTCGTAACCAGCAGGCGTTGCAGACATTGGTTGAGAAGCACAATGTGGAACTGCGTTACTTCCCGGATTCGGTCTTGAAGGAATTGAAAAAACTCTCGGCCGAAGTCATTGAAGAAGCCGCCGCGGAAGATGCGCTGTCCACCAAAGTTTGGGCGTCGCAAAAAGCCTTTAAAGAGCAAGTGTCCAAGTGGACCAATGTCTCGGAATTGGCGTTCCTGAACGCGCGTAACCTGTAATTCTTTTTTGTGTAGAAAACGGCCAGGCCTGGCCGTTTTCACAATTGCTTTCGGCGCGCTCACGTCATCTTTTGCCGTTCGACCAATCTTTAAGAAACCCTGAATCTTACGTTATTTTCATTATTTTCGGTTGGCATCGGAAAGCATTATCCGTAAACTTAGTTATTAGTAACAATAATGTTGCTATTAAATATTCTTATTGAATCAAGACAGGAGGTGAAAGATGAAACACTTGTTCAAAGTGATGCTGGTTTCCTTGTTTGTTTTGGGTATGCACAATGCGAAAGCGGAAGACACTTGGTCGTTCGACGGCAGTGAAAAGGCCGTGACCAAGCTGGTGAAAGAAAAACGGACCGAAGCCGCGTCTAAAGTGCTGTATCAAGAAGTGTATGACAACAAAATGCTGTGTTGGTCGTGGGATGCCTGTGCCGATAAACGACGCGTTTATGGCCGTGCTTACGATACGTACAGTTTTCAATAAGGTGATCATGTCGCCGATTTAAAACAATAACGATTTCCTCAGAAAAGCTCTCCAAGCACCTGCCCGGCCCTGATTCAGAGTCGGGCTTTTTTATATCGTTTTACAGCGGTCGGAAAAACGGTACACTGAGAAACGTTATACAGGAGAAAAACCCATGTTCAAGAAAAGTGTAATGGTATTGTTGGGGGCGAGTCTGTTGTCAGGTTGCGCCACGATCAAGTTGGGCCCGAGTTACGACGAGCCGCTGAAAGAACAAGTTGTGGCAAAAGTCGATGGGTCGGATGGCAAGGTGTTGATGATTCCGGTGGAAGGCGCCATTTCCAATGAGCCCTCCAAAGGTTTTTTGGACAGCTCGCCGGGGCTGCTCGATAAGGTGATGATGCAGTTGCGTCGTGCCGAAAAAGACGACGACATCAAAGCGGTGTTGCTGAAGGTCAACTCGCCGGGCGGTGGCGTGACGACCAGCGATATTTTCTATCACGAATTGAAGTCCTTCAAAAAACGTACCGGCAAGGCGCTGTATGTGCAAATGATGGACGTGGGCGCTTCCGGGGCCTATTACCTGTCGTTGGCGGCGGACCATATTCAAGTGCATCCCACCACTTTGACCGGCTCGGTCGGGGTCATCACCATTTTGCCGAATGTGGTCGGGTTGTCCGATAAAATCGGGGTGGAAGTGAAAACCTATAAAACCGGGCCGAATAAAGACACGGGGTCACCGTTTCGCCGTATGACGCCGGAAGAAGATACCTATCTGCAAGGTTTGATTGATGAAATGGCGAATCGCTTTTACGGTTTGGTGAAAGCGGAACGCGGCTTGACCGACCAGCAAATGGCAAGCATCAAAACCGCCAAAGTCTATTTGGGCAAAGATGCGGTGCAAGCCGGTTTGGTGGATTCGGTCGGCTATCTGTCGGCTGCTTCGAAGCAAGCCTGTCAAATGGCGGGTGCCAAGCGCTGCGATTTGGTGACGTATCGTTTTGATGCGAATGTCAACGCCAATGCCTATTCACCGAATATGGCGAATGGACGCGTGGCACCGGAAATGAATTTGATTCGAACCAATTTGCTAAGTCCGTTGACGGAACTGCGTCCCGGGTCTTATTACTTGTACCTGGAATGATGATTCCGAAAGGATAAAGTCAGACATAAAAAAGGCCGACATTTGTCGGCCTTTTTTATGGAACGAAGGAAAGAGGAGGGTTTTAGAACTCACCCCATTCGTCGTCTTGTGATGGTGCCGCCGGTTTATTCGGACTGCGAATCGGTTCCGGCTGAGCCGCTTTCGGCTTGTCAGCCGGTTTGGCGTCGGCTTT
This sequence comes from Hydrogenovibrio thermophilus, assembly GCF_004028275.1. Taxonomy (NCBI): domain Bacteria; kingdom Pseudomonadati; phylum Pseudomonadota; class Gammaproteobacteria; order Thiotrichales; family Piscirickettsiaceae; genus Hydrogenovibrio; species Hydrogenovibrio thermophilus. The sequence goes on along the minus strand of NZ_CP035033.1, from coordinate 2,394,647 downwards.
TTTCGGGGCAGGTAAGGCCGCCTTTGAACCGGACGCTTTCGGCGCGGCAATTTGAGCCGCTTTGCCGGTTTTGAAGAACGACATGTCTCGGGCCAGGATATCCGATTGTTCACTCATGCTTTCCGCGGCGGCGGAGGTTTCTTCCACCAGAGCGGCATTTTGCTGGGTGACTTCGTCAATCTGGCTGATGGCACGGTGCACTTGCTCGATGCCTTCCATCTGTTGAACCGATGCTTGCGCAATCTGCTCAATCATTTTCGCCACTTCATCCACCGACTGGTTGATGGTGGTCAGCATTTCACCGGATTCGGACGCCAGTTTGGTGCCTTGGTCGATCCGGGTGACGCTTTCGTTGATGAGGTTGGTGATGTCTTTGGCGGCGTCGGCGGATTTTTGCGCCAAGGCACGGACTTCACCGGCTACCACCGCGAACCCGCGGCCGTGTTCACCGGCACGTGCGGCTTCAACTGCGGCGTTCAAGGCCAACAGGTTGGTTTGGAAGGCAATGCCGTCAATCAAGGTCACGATTTCCGAAATCTTGTGGCTGGATTCCTGAATGGCGTTCATGGCCTGAATGGTTTCCTGCATGACCTGCGAGCCTTCGGTCGATTTCTGTTGCACTTGATGCGCGACGTCCGTTGCTTGCTTGGCGTGTTCGGTATTGTTCTGAACGGCCGAGTTCATTTCTTCCATGGTGGAAGACGTTTCTTCCAGCGCGGCCGCCTGTTCCTGTACGCGCTGACTCAAATCCATCGAGCCTTGCGAGACTTCCGAAGACGCCGTGCTGACCACGTTGGTGGCGTTGACCGCTTGCGAGACCACCTCGGTCAGTTTAGCCGCGGAGGTGTTGACCGCGTCTTTCAGGGTTTTCAGCTCACCGTGGTAATCGGCGGTGATGTTGTGGGTCAGGTCGCCCTCGGACTGGGAGACCACCACTCGGGTCACGTCTTGAATAGCGTTTTCCAAGGCTTCCATCGAGACGTTGATGCCGTTTTTCAGGCGCAACAAATCCCCTTTGGCTTCGACATTGACTCGGTGTTCGAACTGGCCTTGCTGCATGGCGTCCATCACCGAGATGATGCCGCTGATGGTTTGGTTCAAAGCCTCCATGGTCGCGCTGACATTATTGACCATTCTCAGGAAATCGCCTTCGACTTGGACGTTCATGGAGACGTCGAAGTTACCGTCGTTCATGGACTGCATCACTTGACCCAGTTCACGCATGGTTTCATCGACCGAATCGGCGGAATTGTTGATGCCTTCTTTCAAGGTGTTCAGGTCACCGTTCAAGTCCATTTCCACACGTTGATTGAACTGGCCTTTCGCGATGGCGGTGACCACTTTATTGGCTTCGTTGATGGCGCCTTGCATATTGGCCAGCAATTGGTTGACCGAGTGCCCCATGGCACCGATTTCATCCTGGCGGCTTTCATTGGCACGAATCGAGAAGTCACCGGTGTCGCTGACTTTGGCCAGGTTTTGTTGAATGCTGCTCAAGCCGTTGGCAATGGTGCGCGGAATGAAAATCGCGACCAGTGTCGACAACACGGCGATGATAATGGAAATCACAATCAAGGTGCTGATGATGTTTTCGTTCAAGGCTTGTACCATCGGTCCGATGCGATCCTGCTCCGCTCGGATAGAGGACTTGATGTCTTCCGACCAGCTAGCGATTTGCGGCCCGATGACCGCCAACTGGGTATCGTAGATTTCATTGCGCGAGGTGATGGTTTGGTTCAGTGCTTTGACGCCATTGGTATAGGCTTCGGTCAAGGCGAATAACTGGTTCAATTGATCGACTCGCACCGGGTTTTGAATGCTTTGCTGCAACGCATGTATGTTGTCTTCCAATGTGGCGAATTCCGATAGAACGCGGTCCATGTCTTCTTTGAGGTTGGCTTCAATGAATTTCACGGTGTAGATGCGTGCCAGAAGCAAGGTTCTCAAACCTTCCGCGGCGGCAAACGCGGCTTCCGAATCCCCGTCTTCCCGTGCACTGCGTTGCACGCTGGTCAGAAGCTGCTCCATTTTCGGGCCGTTGGCATTGAGGGTGTTGAAAACAATTTCATTGCGCTGGGCGACCAATGCCTGGATTTCCGAAAAACCTTTGTAATATTGGCCCAAACCTTCTTCGACTTGATCAACCAGCTTGGCCCGGGTCGGGTTTTGAATTTGCGCTTGTGCTTGTTGAATGATTTGTTCGGTCTGGTCGTAATATTTTTGGAAATTTTTGACCTTATCATCGGCCGGGCGCGCCATGTAATCCAGTACGTTCAAGCGTACCATCAACATATTGGATTGAACTTCGCTGGCAACGGTGCCGTCAATCGCCATTTCGCGGTAGTCCTTGAAGCCGTCGGCGGATTTATTGATTTGGACGATACTGAAAATCGACATCCCGATGACCAGAACGGTCAGTAGAATGAAGCTGCCAAGCAGTTTGGCGCGGATGGTTTTGAACATGGCCGTTGTTCCTCTTTTTTTTCACATTTCTCCTTAAGTTTACTATGGTTTCAGGGCAACAACAAAGAATCTTTTATGAATCTGCATAGACAAATACTTATGATTAATATTAATGAAAATAATTCAAAATCAACAATTTAGTTAATATGCGTATAAGAGGGAAGCGGGCACCTGAGAGATTGGTGCCCGTTGTTTGGAAATAAAGACTTGAAAAACCCTTTTAAAATAAAGGGTTAGTGTTTTTTGCGGGGTTTAAGACGACGTTTGGCGCTGTGGGCAACGTCTTTGATGCGTGCAATTTTTAATTGTTGCCCGCACACCCAAGCCTTTTTCAATTCGTTGAAAATATCTTTTGGCATCTGCGATGGCAAGTCCACCAAGCTGTAATCATCTTCGATGTTCAGTTTTTGGATGAATTCACCGTCCAAACCGGCTTCATTGGCGATACAGCCGATGATATTGCCCGGTTTGACGCCGTGTTGTCGACCCACTTCAATGCGGAAACGTTCCATGCCTTCGTTTGGTGGCGTCTGGCGGCGTCCACGTGGAGAGCGGTCACTTTTTTCGCGACGATTGCGATCGCCGCCACGGTCGGAAAACTCGGCTTTCTTAATCGGTTTTTCGTCCAGGAAGAAAGGTACGTCGCCTTGCAACAATTTCGCCAGGCCTGCCGCAATCTCGATGGCCGGAATGTTCTGTTCGCTTTCGATGCTTTCCACCATTTTCTGATAGAAATCCAAATCGTTGGACTGAGCCGCGTCGACGATTTTGTCTTTGAAACGGACGATGCGGGAGTCGTTGATTTCCTGCGCGGTCGGCAATTCCATTTGCGGGATTTTCTTTTTGGTGGATGCTTCGATGGAACGCAACAGACGACGTTCACGCGGGGCCACAAACAAAATGGCGGTGCCGCTACGACCGGCACGACCGGTACGGCCGATACGGTGCACGTAGGATTCGTTGTCGTAAGGAATGTCGTAGTTGATGACGTGGCTGATACGCTCGACGTCCAAACCACGCGCCACGACGTCGGTGGCAATCAGGATATCCAGCTTGCCGGATTTCAATTGGTCGACAATGCGTTCCCGTTGGTTCTGGGCGATGTCGCCGTTCAAGGCCGCGGCGGCATAGCCACGGGCTTCCAATTTTTCAGCCAGCTCGACTGTGGCGGTTTTGGTGCGCACGAAAATAATGATGCCGTCGAATTCTTCGGCTTCCAGAATACGGGTTAAGGCATCCAGCTTATGCAGGCCGCTCACCAGCCAGTATTTCTGGTCGATGGTGGACGCCGTCGAGCTTTTTTGCTTGATGATGACTTCGGTCGGATCTTTTAAGTAAGTGTTGGCAATGCGATGCACTTCTTTCGGCATGGTGGCGGAAAACAGTGCGATTTGACGCGAATCCGGCGTGTGTTTCAAAATCCATTCGACGTCGTCGATAAAGCCCATGCGTAGCATTTCGTCGGCTTCGTCCAACACCATAGCGCTTAATTCATCCAGCTTCAAGGTGCCTTTTTTGATGTGGTCCATGACACGGCCCGGCGTTCCTACGACAACGTGTACGCCGCGTTTCAGGGCACGGATCTGTGTGCCGTATTCCGAGCCACCGTAAATCGGCAGGACGTGCAGGCCTTTGATGCCGCGTGAGAAGGTCTGGAAAGCTTCGGCCACCTGGATGGCGAGTTCACGTGTTGGGGCCAGCACCAGCACTTGCGGTGACTTTTGTTTCAAGTCGATATTCGACAGAATCGGCAACGCGAAAGCGGCGGTTTTACCGGTTCCGGTTTGGGCCATGCCCAGAATGTCGCCGCCTTGCAGCAGAACCGGAATGGCTTGGGCCTGAATCGGGGACGGTGTTTCGTAACCGATTTCGGTCAGGGTTTTTAAAATGGGCGCAGAGAGCCCTAGATCGGCAAATTTGATCTCGGTATTCATGAGGTTTCCTTTTTCATGGTGGCGACTTTGTGTTTGTTCTCGGGCAAAGTCGGAATCAATGCCACCCTGTTTGCAATCTCAGTTGCGAATCCCCAGTAGATGAGATGTGGTTGTGTCGGACATCTCAAAATGAATAACGATCAGGCAGGCATATCAAAGTATCGGAATCCGGCGTTTTGCATTTAAGATTCCTAAGAAGCGGGCATTCTACCTTAATTGGAAATAAATATCTGTTTTTATTTGGGTTGTGTGCGAAAAACGCGGTGAAATCTCAAAAATCACCAGGCCTGGTGACAATTCGGTGAAGTTCGGTCTGGCTGTTTGGTTTTAAGCGGTTCTGTTATTGGCTTGCGGTTTGACGAAGACGTCTTCGAATTCGTCGGCCGGTAGCGGTTTGCCGTAGAGATACCCTTGTTGCAGAATGTCGGGATAGAGGGCGTTCAGGTAGTCGGCCTGGGCTTGGGTTTCGACGCCTTCGGCGACGATCTTGAGTTGTTTGCTGGCGGCCAGTTGAATGATGGAGGTGATAATCGCTTCGTCGTCGACATTGCCGGGTACGTCGGAAATGAAGCTTTTGTCGATTTTCAATTCATGCAATGGCAGTTTCTGCAAGTAACTCAAGGATGAGTAGCCGGTGCCGAAGTCGTCAATCGAGACTTCAAAGCCGAGGCTGACCAAGTGTTGGATTTTCTGCAGGGCGAGTTTGGCGTTTTTGATGAGCACGCCTTCGGTCAATTCCAGCGTGATGTTGTGTGGATTGACCTGAGTGAATTTGATGAGACCGATGATCATCTCGATAAAGCTTTGCTCGTGAAACTGCACCGGGCTAACGTTGATGGCGATGCGGATGTCGCAGTATTTGGCGTTCCAGGCGCGGGCCTGCAAGAAGGCTTTGTGCAACACCCAAAGACCGATTTTGATGATTTGTCGGCCTTCTTCGGCCACCGGAATAAACTTGGCCGGCGAGACGAGGCCAAGCGTCGGGTGGAACCAGCGCAATAGGGTTTCGGCGGAGACGACACGCCCTTCGCGATTGACTTGCGGCTGGAAGTACATTTGAAACTCGTCGTCCAGTTCGGAATGGTTGAGTGCTTCGATCAGCTCCAAACGGCGCTTGGCGCGTTGCATTAAGGTGTCTTCAAACAAATACGCCTGGTTGCCGCCCAGTTTTTTGGCTTCGTACATCGCCATATTGGTGTAGCGGGTTAACTGGTCGCTGTCGTAATGGACGGTGTCGTTCAATGCAAAAGGGCAGATGCCAATACTGGCGGAGGTGTGTACCGAGCTGTCTTCCAGTTTGTAGCGGTCGTCGATCAAATCCAGCAGGGTTTCCGAATAACGGGCGATGTCCTGCTTCGAGAGGGCTTCGTCTTGTGACTGGCTGGGGTAAAGTATCGAGAAGTTACCGCCGCCGACGCGTGCCAGAAAGGCTTGTTCCGGTAACGTCTGTTTGAGTTTGTTGGCCACCTGTTGAAGCAGTTCGTCGCCGGTGTCATGACCGAAAGTGTCGTTGATGGATTTGAAACCGTCGAGGCTGATAAGGTACAGCGCATGGTAGGGCGTTTCCGAATCGGTTTGTTGCAGCAGGCGTTCAATGCGGTCGTGCAGTAAAGTCTGGTTCGGCAAGCCGGTCAGTTTGTCGAAATAGGCCAACTGCTGGATTTCGGTTTGCGCCGCGCGGATGTCAGTAGTGTCTTGCAACAGACCGACGAAATGTTCGATGTTTTGCTCCGCATCGAGAATCATCGACAGGCTGAGCACAGCGAAGAAAACATTTTCTTCGGAGGCGTGTACTTGCACTTCGCCGGTCCAGAAATGTTCTTTCAACAGCGCGGAAATGACTTTTTCGAACGGCACTTTGAACGACACCTGCTGGCGCAACCAGTCGATGTAGGTCATGCGGCTCAGTTCGGTTTGCGTCAATCCGGTGTAGCCGGAGAAGGCCTGGTTCGGATGCTGGATATAGCCTTGCGCATTGGTGACGAACTGGCCGGCGTAGCTGGCCTCCATCAGTTTGCGTTGTGCCGTGACTTGGGTGTGTAATGTTTGGTCGGAGACAATCAACAGTATGTGCGGCGTGGTGTGGAGGTCAATCCAATAGGCTTGCAAGCGAACCGGAATCGATACCTTGGATTGCGGGCTTTTCAACCAGACCTGCTGGTGGGGGGATTCGATGTTCTGGTGCAGTTGTTTCAACCAATCTTTCAACTCGAACCGGTGGCCGTGGTGCTTCTGGGTGAAGAGTGCGACGTCTTTAAAGAAGTCTTCGGACGACTCCAGTTGCGGGTAATAATGCAGGAAGGTTTGGTTGAAGAGAATCGGATTGGCGTCGGCGGTGAAGAGAATAACCCCCTGCTCGAAACGATTGATGATTTCGAGTGTCTGCTGGTGAGAAAGTTTTAAGGCTTTTAAATGCCTTTCTTCGAGTTCAGCGGCCTGCATTCGATTCGACTGTCATTCCCATAAATGTGCAACAAATGTGATTGGGTCTCAATATCATTAATCATAGCGTATTTTGACCCAAGCCAAGAATCTTTTTTTAGTCTTGATAAATCACGCTTGGCAACCAAGTGGCCAACTCCGGCCAAACCGCCAGCATCACCAGCACCGAGAGCTGAATCAGAATGTACGGCAACACCCCTTTATAGATGTCGACGGTCGCCACCGACGGCGGGGTTACGCCCCGCAAATAAAAGAGCGCGAACCCGAACGGCGGGGTCAGGAAGGCGGTTTGCAGGTTGATGGCGATCATAATGCCCAACCAGATCGGGTCGACCCCCATCATGAACAGAACCGGCGCCACCACCGGCACGATGATGTAGGTGATTTCGATGAAATCGAGGAAGAAACCGATAATGAACATCAGCACCATCACCATCAGCACGGCGGTGAAGACGCCGCCCGGCAGGTTGGTGAGGAAGTCGTGCATCAAATCATCGCCGCCCAGCCCGCGGAAAGTCAGTGAGAAGAAGGCTGCGCCGATGAAAATCAGGAAAATCATGCTGGATACCTGCAGGGTGCCGCGCATCACTTCTTGCAGGCGTTGCAGGTTCAAACGTTTTTTGGCGGCGGCCAGCAGCATCGCGCCCAAGGCACCGAGAGAAGCGGCTTCGGTCGGGGTGGAAAAGCCGCCGAGAATCGAACCCAGTACTAATACAATCAGCGCCAACGGCGGAATCAAACTGGTAATGACGCGTTTGCCCAGGCCTGGTGGAATCGTGGCATTCGCATCGGCCGGTACCGTGTGCGGTCTGAATACTGCCATGGCGAACACATACGCCATGTACAGCACCACCAACAGCATGCCCGGGAAAAGTGCGCCCACAAACAGATCGCCGACCGACAGGGTTTCCGGCGAGAAGATGCCTTGTTCCAGTTGCGCCTGTTGATAAGCCGAGGACAAAACGTCTCCCAACAGAATCAAAATGATGGACGGCGGAATAATCTGCCCCAACGTGCCGGCGGCGCAGATGGTACCGGTGGCGAGTTTCGGGCAATAACCCTGTTTGAGCATGGTCGGTAAGGCCAGTAAGCCCATGGTGACGACGGTGGCACCGACGATGCCGGTACTGGCCGCCAAAAGCGCGCCGACCAGAATGACCGACAGTCCCAGGCCGCCGCGGAAACCGCGCATGACTTCGTCCATGGTGCCGAGCAGTTGCTCAGCCAGTTTGGATTTTTCCAGCATGATGCCCATGAACACGAACAACGGCACGGCTGTCAGCGTCGGGTTGGTCATGATGCCGAAAATGCGGTTGGGGATGCTTTGCAAAAAGGCCAGGTCAAACCAGCCGAACTGGACGGCGACCAAAGCGAAAATCAACGAGACGCCGGAAAGCGTCAAGGCCACCGGAAAGCCCATCATCAGGGCGATGAAAATCAGAGCGAATAACAGCAGGGCGAGGAATTCCATTACAGTTTCTCCTCGTGTTCCGGTTCACGGTGTTGAAACCAGTCGATGACCGCCGGTTGCTGGCGTTGGAACAGTTTCAAGTACGCTTCAACGGCATTGGCGAGAATCTGTAACGCCATCAAGGAGGCCATGATTAAAATGAAACTTTTCAGAACGTACAGGAACGGCAGGCCACCGGCTTCGGAGGAACCTTCCAGAATGGCCCAGCTTCCAGTGACGTAATCCCAACTGACCCAGAAAATAAAGACCATGGACGGTAACGCCAACACCAGGCTGCCAATCAAATTCACCCAGGCCTGGCGGTTTTCGCTCATGCGGGTGTAGAACACATCCACCCGCACGTGGCCGCCTTGCTGCAAAGTGTAAGCCATGCCCATCATGAAAAAGATGGCGTGGTTATAAAGAATGGTTTCTTGCAGGGCGATGGAGCCGCTGTTGAAGCCATAACGGTACAACACCACGAAAGCGGACAGGAGCACCAATGTCAGCGCCAGCCAGGCAAAGGCATGTCCGATGGTTTGTTGCAGTTGGTTTTGTCGTTGAATAAAGCGCACCAGTGTGGCGGGTAGGGAGCTTGAAGCCGGTAAGTCTGTCATGTCGAACTCATGGGTTCTTGGGGAAATCAAAAAAAACAACCGGCCCGGTCAGCGTTGAAGAAGGGCGCTAGTTGGTTCATTTATAAGCAAATTCGGGCTATTCTACCCCAAAGACGGTAAAAAGCGCAATTCTCGAATGGAAAAAGCCGGGGAAATGTAAGGGTAGAGCGGGAAAGAAAAAAGCAACGGAGGTTTGAATTACGATGCCTCACTCCGTTGCTGGAGGAAACTATTGGATTTTCAAATAGGCAAAACCTTCGCTTTGCAGGATGGCGATCTTGGCAACGCCGGACGGCGTCAATTCAATGCCCGAATACACTTTTGACGGGTCGAGGCCGACTTCGCCGCGGGTTTTATCACACAAATGCACCTTGACGTTACGGACGTCCATTAAGGATTGCAGGCGTCCTTTCAGTTCGGCACGACGTTCTTTCAACGGTTTGCCGGCTTCATAAGGCGTGCCTTTCAAATCGTCGTCGGTGGTGAAGCGTAGACCGTAACCGACAAACACCAAATGAATTTCCGGCTCCATCAATTCGGATTCGTAATAATTGATGATGTTGTTGATGGAGGTCAGGGTAGCGGAATAACGTGTCGGGTCTTTGAAATCGACATGGTAAACCGCCTTGGCACCGTCGTCCGCAGCCTGGGAAACCGGGCTGAAGGCCAAAGCGATGCTGGTCGCCGTCACGAACAGTAATTGCATCAAGCGTTGGGGAAGATGGGAAATCGTTTTCATGGGGTGCTCCGTAACCGTTGTTGTCTTCTTTGTTAAAACTGTGTCTTGCCAGCCTAGTGATTTCGGGGACAAAAGTCCAGTCATGTCCGGCCGTGAAAACGGAGTTCTAAAGGCGATAAACCGCCAGGCCTGGCGGTTTATCGCCTTGGTTGAGATTGTGAAACCAATGTGGATTTTGTCCCTATTTTAAAAACGGTTGTTGCGAAAGTCGTCGAACGCCTGTTGCAGTTCCGCTTGGGTATTCATCACAAAAGGCCCTCCGCGGGCAATCGGTTCTTCCAGCGGTTGGGCGGAAATCAGCAAAAACCGCGCGGGCTTGTCGCTTGCGCGCAGTTGCACCCGGTCTCCGTCCGACAGCACCGCCAATTGGCCCTGGCTCACCGCCGCCTCTTTGTCGCCGACATAGACCCGGCCTTCGATCAGGTAAATGAAGCTGTGACTGCCGCTTTCCAATGCCTGAACAAATTCCGTGTCCGCCGTGAGGCTGACATCCAGATAGGTGGGCGTGACGTAATCGTTTTTGACCGGCCCGACGGTACCGCGTTCGGTGGTGCCGGTGACGACGCGGATTTCCGTGCCGTTTTCCCAGGTTTCCACCGGTACGTCTTCGGGGCTGAAATCCTGATAGCCCGGTTCGGTCATTTTGGCGTGGGACGGCAAGTTGACCCAAAGTTGGAAGCCTTGCAACAGTCCGTTTTCCTGTTCCGGCATTTCCGAGTGGATGACGCCGCGCCCGGCGGTCATCCATTGAATGCCGCCCGGCTCAACCACGCCTTCGTTGCCCTGGTTATCGCGATGGCGCATCCGCCCGTGCAATAAATAGGTCACGGTTTCGAACCCGCGGTGCGGGTGGGGCGGAAAACCGGCGATGTAATCGTCCGGGTTGTCCGATTCGAACGCGTCCAGCATCAGAAACGGGTCGAGGTCTTTCAGTTGCGGGTTGCCGATCAAACGCGTCAGGCGGACGCCTGCGCCGTCCGAAGCGGGCATGCCCCGGGTGATTAAGGTAACTTCTTTGGTGTGTGACATAAGCTTCTCCAAAATATGTGTGTGACGCTTTCCGTGCTGCACGGAACCATTGGGCATAGATTACCGCTTGATTTCGTTTGGAAAAACCGCCAGAATGCAAAAACAGTGTTCTGATAATGCGAACAATTTCGAAAAATCACCTTAAGGAATTGATGAAAATGGGACAATTGGAAGATATTCAGGTGTTCATCCGGGTGGTGGAATCCGGCGGTATCGGCAAGGCGGCGGACCAGCTTAATCTGGCGAAGTCGGCCGTAAGCCGTCGCCTGGCGGACTTGGAAGCGCGTCTGGAAACCAAGTTGATTCATCGCACCACGCGTAAATCCAGTCTCACGGACGCCGGTCAATTGTATTATCAGCGTGCTCTGAATGTCATGGACGCGGTGACGGAAATGAATCAGGTGACGCGGGAACAGAAAAATAACCTGGAAGGCAGTCTGCGGTTGGCTTTGCCGCTGTCTTTCGGCTTGGAACACTTGTCACCGTTATTGGATGAGTTCGCCAGTCAACACCCGAAGCTGACGATGCAGATCGATTTTTCCGACCGTGAAGTGGATTTGGTGGAAGAGGGGTTCGATGTGGCTTTTCGCATCACCGACCTGAAGGATTCGACCAGCCAAGCGCGCAAAATCACCCCGATTCGGTTTGTGCTCTGCGCCAGCCCCGATTATCTCCAACAGCACGGTACCCCGGAAACCGTCCAAGACCTGAAGCAGCATCAAGTGTTGCGCTACGGTTCGAAAACCGCCATGAGTTGGCTATTGGTCGGCCCGGACGGACAGGAACATCACCTGAACCTGGACGCTAAGATGTTTTCCAATAACGGCCATTTTTTGCTGAACATGGCCAAATCCGGCCACGGCATTGTGTTACAACCGACCTTCATTGCCTGGAAAGCTTTGGCGAAAGGTGAACTGGTGCCGATTATGACCGACTATGAAATCCCGCCGGTCGCGGCCTATGCGGTCTATCCGCAAAACCGTTTCCTGTCGCAAAAAGCACGGGTGCTGATTGATTTTCTGGTGGAGCGTTTCGGCAACAACGCTTATTGGGATCAGTTGTAACGATCCTCGAATGCTTGAAAAAGCATTGTAATTGCATTTTATTTTCATAATCATTCGCTCCTTCCCGGCATAATATAATCTGAATTTTATAACCGCAGTTTTTGATAAAGGCGAAATACATGCGTCGAACAGCTCTGTTATTCCTGGCCACCTGTCTGTCCGCTTCGGCGGTGTGGGCGAGTGATGCCCCCGTGCAAAAAACGAAAAAGCCACCGGTTCCGGTCATCGCCTATGAAGTCAAGCCCATTGCCATCCCGGTGCATTTACAGGTATTGGGGCGACTGGAGTCGAAAGAGTCGGTCGACATTACCGCCAATGTCACCGAGCGGGTCAAAGCCCTGCATTTCAAGGACGGCGAGTTTGTCCGCAAAAGTCAGTTGCTAGTGGAGCTGAATGCCGAAGAGGAATTCGCGCTGTTGGAAGAAGCCAAGGAGGCGGCGGAAGAAGCCAAGCGCCAGTATGACCGGGTGAAAGAAATCGAAGGGCGCGGCACCGTGACCCGCTCGCTGATTGACGAACGTTATCGCCAGTGGAAAACCGCCGAAGCCAAACGAAAAGTGATTCAGGCGCAAATCGCCGACCGTCGTATTTATGCGCCGTTTGCCGGACAGGTCGGGTTGCGTAATATCAGTGTCGGTGCCTTGGTGCAACCGGGCACGAAAATCGTATCATTGGATGACACGCGCCAGATGCGTCTGGATTTGCTGCTGCCGAGCCGTTATCTGCGAGACTTGAAACTGGGGCAAACCGTGGAAATCGAATCGACCTCGTATCCGGGACGACGTTTCAGCGGTCAGCTGGAAGTGATTGCGCCGCGGGTGGACGAAACCATTCGGATGGTCAAAGCACGTGCCATGGTGGATAACCCTAAGGGCGAACTGAAAAGTCAGATGATGGTGCAGGCGTTCATTGAACTGCCAACGCAAGAACAACTGATGGTGCCGAACACGGCGATTTTGATGTTGGGCGATCGTCAGTTCGTCTATCGCATCGTGCCGGGCCAAAAACCGGATGTCTATAAGCTGGAACGGGTGGAAATCGAAACCGGTGAGCGCCGCAATCGCATGACCCAAGTGGTCAGTGGTCTGGAAACCGGCGAGTGGGTGGTGAGCCAAGGGCTGATGGGCATTTCCCTGAATCGGCCGGTGAGCATTAAGGCGATGCAGCAAGGACAACCGCAACCGGAGTTATTGAAAAAGTCCTCGTCCCAGTCGGCTGTGGATGTCTCGACGCCAGCGGGTGACCGCTAATGTGGTTGTCGGACACGTCCATTAAACGGCCTGTACTGGCCACGGTGGTCTCGTTGCTGCTGTTAGCGGTCGGGATGATGTCGTTTGATCGCATGAGCTTGCGGGAATATCCGAATGTCGATCCGCCGGTGGTGACCATCGACACTACCTATCTCGGGGCGTCCGCTCAGGTGGTGGAAAGCCGCATCACCAAACGCATCGAAGACCGCATCGCCGGGATTTCCGGTATCGAATACATGTCGTCCGAATCGACCGACGGCCGTTCCAAAATCACCGTGGAATTCAGCATCAACCGCGACATTGATGCGGCCGCCAACGACATTCGCGACCGGGTCTCGCGCATTGCCGATGACCTGCCGGTGCAAGCCGATCCGCCGGAAGTGGAGAAAGTGGATGGGGATGAAAGCCCGATCATGTGGTTCAACCTTGCCAGCGACAGCATGACCATCCCCGAACTGACCGACTTTGCCGAACGTTATATTGTGGACCGCTTTTCGGTGTTGGACGGCGTGGCACGGGTACGCATCGGCGGCGGGCAGTCTTTTGCGTTAAGGATTTGGCTGGATCCGAAAAAGATGGCCGAATACGGCGTGACCGCGTCGGAAATCGAGGCACAGATTCGTGCCTCGAATGTGGAATTGCCGGTCGGCTCGGTGCAGGGACAACACATTATGCTGACCTTGCTGGCCGATAAACCGTTGCAAACCGTCGAGCATTTCAAAAACCTGATCATCAAACAAAGTTCGCAAATCGGACAGATTACCTTACAGGATGTCGCCAACGTCTATATGGGCGCCATTGAGCGGCGTCGTTTCTTCAAAGGTAATGGCATGCCGATGGTCGGTATCGGCATTATCAAACAATCGAACGCCAATACCTTGAGTGTGGCGCAGTTGGCGCGAGAGCGTAAAACGCTGGTGAACGAATCCTTACCGGACGGCTTGGAGTTGAAAGACAGTTACGATGCGTCGGTGTTTGTTCAGGAGGCAGTGAACGAGGTGTATAAGACCTTGTTCATCTCGCTCGGGCTGGTGGTCTTGGTGATGCTGGTCTTCCTGAAAAACGTGCGTGCGGCACTGGTGCCCGCCGTGACCTTGCCGGTGTCGTTGATTGCCACCTTCTGGGTACTGTGGATGCTGGGCTTTTCCGTCAACCTGTTGACCTTGTTGGCGTTGGTGCTGGCGATCGGTTTGGTGGTGGACGACGCCATCGTGGTGCTGGAAAACACCCAGCGGCATTTGGATATGGGTTATCGACCGATTGCCGCCGCTTATTTAGGAACGCGGCAGGTCGGGTTTGCGGTCATTGCCACCACCATCGTGCTGGTGGCGGTGTTTTTGCCGATTGGGTTTTTGGAAGGTAATATCGGTCGGCTCTTTTCCGAGTTCGCCATCACTTTGGCGGTGGCGGTGCTGTTTTCCAGCTGGGTGGCGCTGACGCTGTCGCCGGCCTTGGCGTCCAATATCCTCAAGTCGACCAAAACCGCAAAAACCACCAGGCCTGGTGCGGCCCGTGCCCGTTGGTCGAATCACCATTTCTTCAAGAAATTTCTGATTAAGAACCTGCGTCATCCGATATGGGTGTGGGTGGCCTTTTTCACTGTGTTGGCGTCCCTGATTTATTATGCCCAGAAGGTACCGCAAGAATATGTGCCGAAAGAGGATCGTGGGGTCTTTTTCGTAATGGTGAAAGGGCCGGAAGGGGCCACTTTCGATTACATGCAAAGTTACATGACGGAAATCGAAAGCCGATTGATGCCGTTGGTGGAAAACGGCGAAGCCAAGCGTTTGATTGTGCGTGCACCGCGTTCTTTCAGCAACAGCGAAGTGTTCAATTCCGGTTTTGTAATCGTGGTGCTGGAGGACTGGGCCAAGCGACGGAACGGTTTTGACATCATGCAGGCGGTGCGCAAGGATTTGTCGGATTTGTCCGGCGTCAAAGCGATTCCGGTGATGCGTTCCAGTATCGGCGGTCGCATCCAGAAGCCGATTCAGTTTGTTATCGGTGGTTCTAGTTATGAGGAACTGGAAAAATGGAAAGGCTTGATGGACGATGCCATCGAGCAAACCAATCCGGGCTTAACCGGTTTGGATTGGGACTATCAGCCGACCAAACCGCAATTGCGCTTGAAAGTGGATTACGCGAAAGCACGCGCGCTGGGAATTTCGCATGAAGAAATTTCCGAGGCGTTGCAGATTCTGTTGGGGTCGAAAAAAGCCACGACCTTTGAATATAACGGCGAAGAATACGACATTCTGTTGAAAGCCGACCCGAAATGGTTCCAATCCCCGCAGGACCTGAATCAGATTTACCTGAGCTCGGACGACGGTTCGCAAATGATTCCGTTGTCGAACCTCGTATCGTTGACGGAAGATGCCACGGCCTCGAGTTTGAACCGTTATAATCGGGTGCGCTCGATTACCCTCTCGGCCAATTTGGTGGACGGCTATTCATTGGGCGATGGCTTGGCGTATTTGAACGATTTGGTTCGGGAGACCTTGCCGGCGCATGCGACCATCGAATACAAAGGCCAGTCGCGTGATTTCCAGAAGTCGTCCAGCTCATTGTATTTCGTGTTCATTTTCGGTTTGGTGGTGGTCTTTCTGGTGCTGGCGGCGCAGTTCGAGAGTTTTGTTCAGCCGTTTGTCATCATGCTGACGGTGCCGCTGGCGTTTGCCGGGGGGATTTTCGCTTTGCTGTTCTATGGCATGAGTTTGAATATCTACAGCCAAATCGCCTTGGTATTGCTGCTGGGGCTGGCAACCAAAAACGGTATCCTGATTGTGGAATTTGCCAATCAGTTGCGGGATAGGGGGATGTCGTTCTATGCGGCAATTGTTTCCGCCACCCAATTGCGTCTGCGGCCGATTTTGATGACGGCGTTCACCACCTGTGCCGGAACCGTTCCGTTGATTTTGTCGGAAGGCGCCGGGTCGGAGACCCGTCAGATTTTGGGGTATGTTCTGTTGTGGGGGGTGGCGTTTTCAACGCTGTTAAGCCTGTTCGTGGTGCCGGTGGCCTATGGCTTGATTGCCCGCCGTACCGGCTCGCCGCTGGCGAAAACCCATGAACTGGACGTTGCCTTGGCGGAACGCGCCGAGTCAAACGGTCAAGCAGAGAAGGCCTGATAGAATCAACTGGAGCGGCGAACACGGTTCGTTTTCGAACGCCGCGTTTGCCGAATGCGTTAACGTGTTTTGAATTGACCGATCAGCTCGGATAACTGGGTGGCAAAAAGATCCACTTCTTTGCTGGCCTGGTCGGTTTTGGCGGCGCCTTGCGCGACCGTGCCGGCGGTTTCGCGAATCTGGCTGACGCTGTCGTTGACCACGTCGGTTTGGTTGCGTTGGGTTTCCGCTGAATTCGCAATCTGAATGTTCATGTCGCTGATGGTTTTCACTGCGGAAGCAATGTATTCTAAAGAGCGTCCGGCTTCGTTGGCCTTGGTGACGCTGTTGTTGGCTTGTTCACGCCCTTGATTCATAATCTCGACCGCCTGTTGGGCGGCGTTCTGCAGATTCGCGATCATGGATTCGATCTTTTTGGCGGATTCCTGGGTTTTGCTGGCCAGGGTTCGTACTTCATCCGCCACCACGGCAAACCCACGACCGTTTTCTCCGGCACGGGCCGCTTCAATGGCGGCATTCAGCGCCAACAGGTTGGTTTGTTCGGCAATGTCTTTGATAACGTCCAAAACGGTGGCGATGTTTTCACTGTCTTCTTTCAGGTTCTGGATGGCGTGGGCCGTCTGTTCGACTTCGTTGGCCAGCGACTGAATCGCTGCGACCGTATCCAATACCACTTTCGAACCGTCCTGGGTGGCACTATTGGCTTTTTCAGCGGCTTCGGAAGCGGCAAACGTGTTATTGGTCATTTCGGTGACGGTGCTGGTCATGTTGTCGATGGCGGACACCACCATCTCAGTGCCTTGCTGCTGTTGGTTGACGCTGTTCTGGGTTTCGTGGGTAACGTGTACCATCTGCTCGGCCGATTGGTTCAACTTAGTCGAAACCTCGGCGATGCGGCTGATCATGCTGCGCAGGTTGCCGGACATCAGGTTGAAGCTGTTGGCCATATCCCCGATGAAATCGTGGCTGACCAGGCTGCACTTGTGCGACACGTCGTTGTTACTGATGGCGTTGGCCACTTCACCGATACGTTTGAGGCGGTTCAACAGCATGACATTCAACAGCCAGTAATTGAACAGCCCGATACTGATTCCGGCGATGATGCAGGACAAGATAAACCAGCCCAGCATGCCGGGTTTCCATTCGACGAACAAGTGCGCGAATATGGGGAAGAATACTCCCATGAAGAAACCGAAAGCGATGAAGGCCGAAAACATCCGTCGTAGGATGCTGGGTTTTTTAGTGTTCCACAAAAACATAATTGATTATCCGTGTCGTAATTGAACCTGAAAACAGGGTAAGCAAATTCGTTGCCAAAATTATGCAGTATTGATATTAGTGGTTGATTATATTACGAATTGTCTATTGATTAGGTGAAAATGCTAACAAATATTCATTTGAAAATCGACTTAATAACCTTAAACTGGAGTCAAGTATTTGAATGATTTCATCTTGATGCCATTCAAATCGTTGGACACTCTTGAACGGCTGTTCGCAATCGTTATTGAGTGTTCGGGTCAAGGGGCCGTTTTGCTCGGCTTGACGACAGCCAAGGCAATGAGTGCCCGAATCATGTCTGATGACAAGGAGGGAGTTATGCCACGTGCAATCTCAACGCATGCCCATCGTTTCGATGAGTATATGCCTTCGGGCGAACATCTCGTTTCCAAAGATGTACAGGTAAGTCAAGTCGGCAGCTGGTTGAAAAAAGGGTGGATGGACATCGCTCACGCCCCGTTGGCCTCGCTGTTTTACGGCTTGATGATGTTGTTTTTCATTCTGGCCATGGTGGCCACGTTCCGTCAAACCCCGTTTCTGTTATTTGCATTGGGAACGTCCGTGGTCATGATCGCGCCTTTCCTGGCGACCGGGCTTTATTCCATCGCCCAGCAGTTGGAGCAGGGACGAAAGCCGGATTTAATCCAGTCGATGTTTGTCTGGCGGCATAACCTGACCAATATTGCGTTGTTTGCCGTCTCGCTGGCGGTTCTGGTCTCCGTATGGACGCGGATTTCCGGGTTATTGGTCGCGGTGGTCAAGTCGCAATCGCTGTTGATTGTGGAAAAAGACATGGGCGCGCTCGGTTTCCTGATGTCGGAAGCGGGGCTGGAATTCCTGACGGTCTTCTTTATCGTCGGGGCCTTTGTGGCGGCGTTCGTGTTCGCCATCAGTGTGGTGACCATTCCGCTGATGTTGTCGGACCGTAAAGTCGGTTTCATCCAAGCCATGATCATGAGTTATAAAGTGACCATGGAACATAAAGGGGTGATGCTGGTATGGGCCTTGACTTTAGGGGTTCTGGTCAGTATCGGTGTGGCGACCGCCGGTGTGGCGATGGTGGTGATTTTGCCGCTGTTGGGTTACGCCAGTTGGCACGCCTTTAACGACTTGGTCGAGATTTCAGAGGAAGCATGACCAGGCCTGGCCATATTTGGAAATATGCCTAAAAAACAGCCCTTCTTCGGAAGGGCTTTTTTGTTTCAGTGTTTTATTCGTGTTCAGGGGCCTGTTTGGCCGTGCGCCATTTACGACGGTAGATATTCAGTGCCGCCAACACCAAAATGGTCAAACACGCCGCTTGCAGCCAGAACGGCACAGTGTCATGGTGAGCTTGCATGGTTGCGGTGAGGTTCCAGTCCCAGTAATTCAGGAGAGCATCGAACAGTAAGCCGGCGGCCAGGGCTGAAAAAACCGTGCCGGACAGGTAAAGCCACATGGTGCGGCGGCCGAGCAGTTTGGCGATGATGCCCAGTGTACCAATATTGGTGGCCGGGCCGGACAGCAGGAACACCAGTGCTACGCCGGGGGAGATGCCGGCCAGAATCAGCCCCACCGCTATTGGGGTGGATGCGGTGGCGCAAACGTACATGGGGATGCCGATGAGCAGCATGATGATCATGGCCAGCAGCCCGGAACCCCATTGGGTGAGAAAATCCGGCGGCAGATAGGTCTGCACCGCCGCGGCAAATACCAGCCCGAGTGTCAGCCAACCGATGATGTCGGCCAGCATGTCGTTAAAGGCGTAATGCAGCCCTTGCGTCGCGGATGTCAGCCAGCCGGAGGACGAAGGTTGAGGTGTTGAACCGCAGCAACTCGAGGTTGCGGGTTTCTCGTTACTTCCGTTGCTGCAACAACTGGATGTGGCTTCGCATTGGTCAGAAACCGGAGAGGTCGCGGCCGAACTCTCGGCGCGGGATGAACGATCGAACAACAAGACCAGTAAGCCGGTAAAAAAAGCCGAACCGAGGGCGCTGATGGCCCGCGTGACGGCCATGACCGGTCCCATTAGGGCATAGGTCACGCTGATGGAATCCACGCCGGTTTCCGGCGTGGAAATCAAGAAGGAGACGGTGGCCGGTTTGGAGGCGCCGGCTTGCCGTAATCCGACGGCGGCCGGCACGACGCCGCAAGAACATAACGGGAGTGGGGCGCCCAGTAGGGTCGCTTTGGCCACGCTGCCCAATGAATCACGTTTTAAATGTTTGTTGAGGAAGTCGGTTGGCAGCAGGACTTTCATCAGTCCGCCGAGAATCAACCCGAGCACCAGCCAGGGAGCGGACTCCAGAGCCAGAGACAGGAAATGGTCAAACAGGGTCATCAGGCCTCCTTGGGTAAGTGACCGGGTCGTTGGTCAGAGTCTTTTCGGTATCGGTACATCCTAGCAATTTCTATCGGGATGTGCCATTCAATGAACGACCGTTTGGTTTAATTATGATTGTAAATAAAAATACGTTTTGTTTGTATTTTAAAGCTGAGGCTTGGTATAGTAAAACTCGAGTGGGCTTAAATTTAGGCACTCATGTGAGCTCATTAAATGGGGAGTGGTATGTTCGTTGAGTGGATGGATGTGCTTCCTTTTCTGGTGTTGGCGATCGCGGCTTACGGGCTAGCGTTCGCTTTCTACAAACTGGTTCAGGATAAACGCGAATATCTGGTGCTGTACTTTCTATATGCATTCGTTTTGTTGACGTTTGTGTATTTTCTGTTCAGCGCGAAAATGCAGGCGGCCTCCAGCCAGCTGGTCATGATGGTCCTGCTGGTGGTTTTGGTGTCGGCGATTTTTGCGAAATTTTCCGTTTATGTGCACTCGCGTTGGCAACGGATGCTCAGACCCTGGGTTTGGGAAGTCGTCTATTTGGTGGTGTATTTCGTGACGATTTACGGAGTGTTGTTCTCGGTTTTGAAAGATAAATGGCTGTGGGTCTACGTCTAAGCCGGCCCGACGTTGAACGGATGCGGCCTTATCGGTCAAGGTTGCGCATCGATACCCAGTAAATATCGCCAACTCTTTTCTTATCACGGCGGGTTTTTTGTAAAATACGCGCCATGACTTTCGCTCTATTATCCAATCTCGTTTTATGAATGCCCCTTCGGTGATGGCGTCCGAGCGTGCAAATACGCCATTGGGCGTGTTGCAAAGCGTTTTCGGTTACGAAGTGTTTCGTTCGCACCAGGCCGATATCATCGAGGATGTCATGGCCGGTCAAGATTGCTTTGTGCTGATGCCAACGGGGGGCGGAAAATCCTTATGTTATCAAGTGCCCGCTATCTTGCGATCCGGGACGGCCATCGTCGTGTCGCCGTTGATTGCCTTGATGCAAGACCAAGTCAGTGCCTTGAAAGCCAATGGCGTCAAGGCCGCCTATTACAATTCCACGCTCGATGTCCAGACCGCCGATCAGGTGTTGATGCAGTTGCACACCGGACAGCTCGATTTGCTGTATGTTTCGCCGGAGAGGCTGTTCAACCACACGTTTTTGCAACAGCTTCAGCAGCTCCCCATCGCCTTGTTCGCCATTGACGAAGCGCACTGCGTGTCGCAATGGGGGCATGATTTCCGGCCCGAATACCGGCAAATCGGCCAGCTCAGAACGTTTTTCCCGCAGGTCCCCTTCATTGCGCTGACAGCGACGGCCGACGAAGCCACCCGTCAGGACATTTTGCAGCGGTTGCATTTACAGCAGCCAAAAGTTCACATCAGCAGTTTCGACCGTCCGAATATTCGTTATACCGTGCTGGAAAAACGTCAGCCGATGAAGCAGTTGTTACGGTTTTTAGAGGCGCGCGGCGAGGTGCAGGAAAGCGGTATTGTCTACTGCCTGAGCCGTAAGCGGGTCGAAGAGGTGGCGTCGCAATTGCAGGCCGGCGGTTATAACGCGCAGGCGTATCATGCCGGCTTGCCGGGTGAGGTTCGCCACAGCGTGCACCAGCGTTTCATCCGGGATGAGGTGGATATCGTGGTGGCGACGGTGGCGTTCGGCATGGGCATCGATAAGCCCAATGTCCGTTTCGTGGTGCATTACGATTTGCCGAAAAACATCGAAGGTTATTATCAGGAAACCGGGCGTGCCGGCCGGGACGGCCTGGCCTCCGAAGCCCTGTTGCTTTATGGCGCGCAGGATGTGGTCACGGCACGGCATTTTGTCGAAAATCAGCCGGATGAGCATCAGCGTCGGGTGGAAGGATTCAAGTTGAGCAGCATGGTGGATTTTGCCGAGTCGCAGACCTGTCGCCGTCGTGTTTTGTTGAATTATTTCAGCGAAGCCACCGACAGCGATTGCGGGAATTGCGACATTTGTTTGAACCCGCCCGAATTTTTCGATGCCACTGTTTCGGCGCAAAAAGCGCTTTCCTGTGTTTATCGGTTGAATCAGGGGTATGGTTTACGCCATGTGGTGGAAGTGCTGCGCGGCCAGGACAATGAACGAATCCGGCAATTGAACCATCAAGCGCTGAGTACTTACGGCATTGGCCGGGAGCATTCGGCGGCGGAATGGGACAGTATTTTGCGGCAATTGATTCATTTGGGCTACTTGCTGCAGGACATTCAGCAATATTCGGTCTTGCGGCTCACCGAAAAAGCCGGGGAGGTGCTGAAAGGGCAGGTGTGCTTGCAGTTGGCCAAACCCCGTAATCCAATCGGAAAAACCACCAGGCCTGGTGGAAAACAGCAAAAAGCGGATTTGTCCCGTGTGGAGCTGGAACGTTTCGAAACTTTGCGACGCTTGCGAAAAGAGATTGCCGACAGTGAAGAACGCCCGGCATATCAGGTGTTCGGCGATGCGGCGCTCATCGAGATGGCGCAGCGGATGCCGCAAACAGATGCCGAGCTGCTGCAAGTCAGTGGCGTGGGTGAAAGTAAGTTGGCGCGTTATGGCTTTGAGTTTCTGGCGGAACTCCGTCGATTGCAACAAGCGTGACCGTACTGGATTTAAAATATGCACGAAATGTGCAAACTAGTTTGGTACAGATTGTACGATTTCATTTGGCGATTTGCTTAGTCTAATAATTTATTTTAAATCAACTTGTTAGTTTAGTTCTGTTCGCTCGGTCTGTTGCGAATAACGATTCCTTATTCTTCTATATAAAAACAATTATCAATATTTTTTGCATTTTTATTGAAATAAGTAAGGCTTTTTATTTAAAATGCCAATCAATCTCAATTAGATTTGATTTTGTATTTTATTTTTACTGGAGAAACGACTTAAATGAAATTGCAACGACTCTTCGCAACCGGCTTGTTAACGGCGGCCGTCGCTTTGGGCAATGTCGCTCAAGCGGATGAAAACCTGTTGGGTTACACCACCGGCGCGGAAACCTTGCCGGAAGGCGCTAAAGAAGCTTATCTGTGGATCACCCAGCATGGTGGTAAGCGCCGTGGAACTTATAACATGCAAGCGGTGCGCGCGGAGTTGGAATATGGTTTGACGAACCGGACGTCGATTGCCGGTTACATCAACGGTTATCGTCATGACTACGATTGCGGTGCCGGATGTGCCGGTCCGACCGGCGATGAAGAAATCAGCGGCAGCAAAAACGATTTTCAGTTGAGTGGGGTATCGGCCGAAATCAAGCACATGGTGTTGTCGCCTTATGCCGATGATTTGGGTCTCTCGCTTTACGGTGAGTTGACATACGACACGGTGGACTCCATATACCGGTGAAAAAGGTGAAGGTTGGGCGTTGGAAACCAAATTGATTCTGCAAAAGCCGTATATGGACGGGCAATTGCAGTGGGTGACCAATATCGAGTTGGAAATGGAAACCTGGAAGACCGACGGTGAGAAAGGCACGGAAATGGCCGTGGCACCGCGACTGCGTACCGGTGTGGCTTATCGCTTCGCGCCGAACTGGTATGTCGGAGCCGAGGGCTGGGTGGATCAGGAGATGTTGGATCCGGCCGACGGGACTTGGGAGTTCGATCATTGGGATGTGTTTGCCGGCCCGAGTATTCACTATGGTGCTAAAGCTTGGTGGGCCACTCTGACGTATGCGCAACAGATTGTGGGCACGGATGAAAGTGACGATAACCGCAATGGCTTGCACTTGGCGGACCATGAGAAATACGAGTTGCGTCTGAAGCTGGGTTATAACTTTTAAGGAGCCTTCATGTCGTCATTCAACCCTTGGTTGATCTTGCCGGTGGCCGCTATTGTGCAGCCGGCATTTGCGACCGAATATTTAACGATACCGCAGGCACAACAGGCTTTGTTTGCCGAGGCGAGTGCTTTCCAGAAACATTTCTTGCACTTCAGCGATGAAGATAAAGATCGGATTGAAGAGGTCAGCGATGTCCGGCAACGCTGGGACGAACAACAAATCTGGCGTGCCGAGAAGGACGGCCAATTCCTGGGGTGGTTCCTGGTTGATAAGGTCATCGGCAAGCATGAATACATTACCTATGCAGCGGCCATTTCACCGGAAGGCGATGTGATCGGCATCGAAATCATGGACTATCGGGAAACTTACGGTGACGAAGTCCGGGAAGCGTCCTGGCGTGAACAGTTTGTGGGAGCGGATGCCTCCAGCCGACTGAAGTTCAATAAAGACATCACCAATATCGCCGGTGCCACCTTGTCCTGCCGTAACGTCACCAATGGCGTGAAACGCCTACTGGTCATCCACTCTCAGCATTTGAAATGACGTGGTCCAAACGCATGCGTCCGATGATGGGCACTTTTGTCGAAGTCGGGTTTGACTCGGCGGTGGTATCGGACGTGGCGTGGGTGTTTCAGCGCGCCTTTCAAGCCTTGGAAGAAGTGGTGTCTTTAATGAGTTTCCACGATGTGAACAGCGACCTCAGCCGAATCAATGCTCAGCCCGGCCAATGGGTGAGGGTGCAGGCGCCAACGGTGGCGTTGCTGCAACGGGCCAAGCAGCTGATGCTGGATTCGGATCACCTGTTCAATTGTACGGTGGGCGGGTATCTGGTTCGAGACGGTATTTTGCCGGAACACGAGGGTTATGCTTCGGCGTTGCCGGTCGGCCGGGCCGAGGACTTAGACATCGACGGCGAAGCGGTTCGGTTGCGGCGTCCGGTGTTGGTGACGTTGGACGGCATTGCCAAAGGGTTTGCCGTGGATCGCGCCGTGAATGCCATGCAGGCGTGTGGTGTTGAAAACGGCTGGGTGAATGCGGGCGGGGATTTACGCTGTTTCGGGGCGGTGACTTTGCCGGTGGCATTGCGGACGTCGGATGGTTATCAGACGTTGACGTTGCAAAACGCGGCCTTGGCTTGCTCGAATACGTCGCACAGCGAGGATTTTCCGTCGAAAATTTTTCACAGCGATGGCGGTTCTCCGGATGATGTCGAGATTTCGGTTCAAGCCGATTCTGCCTGGTTGGCCGACGGTGTCACCAAGGTGTTGGCTTTGGCTGAACCCGAAGCCCGTTCCGCGCTGGCAAAAAAATTAGGCGCCCGTCATCTAAGCCTTTAAAATGCTCGACATGCGTTTTTAAGAGTGTGATTTCAGAGAGGCAAGAATGAAAGGATATCCACCGTATTTTTTGGGCACGCTGATGTTGACCGTGGTCGTGGTGTTCGTGACCGGGTTGTTACTGATTCCGAGTTTGTTTACGTTCCGTCTTGATATCGATTGGTTCAGTGATTTTCCGAATAGCTGGCGCACGCCTTCCGCGACGTTGCACACCGGCATGAGTCTGTTGTTTTTGATGCTGGTCGGGGCGTTATGGAGCATTCACATGCGCTCGGGCTGGGCGCGTAAGTTGCAACGGGTCAGTGGCGGTTTGCTGGTCGGTAGCCTCTTGGTGTTGACGCTAAGTGCGTTGGGGATTTTCTATTTCGGAGATGAAGATTGGTCGATGGCCGCCAGCATCATCCATTTGGTGTTGGGAGGTGTTATGGGGCTGATGTTTGTGTGGCACTGGCAGAAAGGCCGCCGTTTGTTGATGGCGCGTTAAGATGGTGTCGTCTCAATTGCAGGGAATGCATATCTGGGTCGATGCGGACGCTTGCCCGGCCGTGATTAAAGAGATCCTGTTCAAAGCCGCAGTGCGCACCGAATGCCCGACGACGTTGGTGGCGAATCATGTCATACGCGTGCCGTCTTCACCTTGGTTGCATTTTTTGCAGGTGGCGAAAGGCTTCGATGTGGCGGACAATGAAATCGTCCGGCGGGTTTCGCCCGGCGATTTGGTGGTCACGGCCGATATTCCGCTGGCGGCGGAAGTGATCGCCAAAGGCGCTCATGCTTTGAATCCTCGAGGGGAGCTGTATCAAACCAGCACCATTCAGCAGAAGCTCGCGATGCGGGATTTTATGGAGTCCATGCGTTCCAGCGGAGTGGAAGTCGGTGGCGGTCCGCCGCCCTTGAATCAAAAAGATCGTCAGGCGTTTGCCAATCATCTTGATCGGTTGCTGGCGGCGCACCGCAAGCGGATGGCATCGTCTGAGGATTAAATATCAACCGGTCGGTATGGAAACGTGATTTCAGCCAGGCCTGGATGTTTCTACAATTGGTCTGCTAGTGCGTCGATGTGTGCCAAAAGTTCGTTTTTCATGCTGTTGAGGTGGTGCAATTCGGCGATGGCATCTTCCTGCTTGCCATGACGTTTGAGCTCGATGATCAATTCGCCCAGGTAATGGACCTGGCTGTGCACTAAATGAATCGCTTCCAGTCGTTCTGTATCCTGAATCATTTCCGGCCCTTTGGCATTGAGCCATTGACCGAAACCGCAACGTGATAACTCCAGTGGTGGCGGGGCGTCGACTTGGTCGTGCACGAATTTATGCAAGGTGTTGATCCAGGAGCGATGTTCGGTGGCGGCGGCAATCAGGGATAAATCCCGTTTGTCGAGTTTTTCGACTTGGTGCCAGTGTGGTGCCGGTTGCCATTGTGCTATCCAGTCCGGGATTTCCGCCGGAGGCATGGGGCGGCTGATGTGATAGCCCTGTGCCATGTTGCAGCCTAGTTTGAGCAGTAGGGTGGCCTGTTCGTCGGTTTCCACCCCTTCGGCGATGACGTCCAGATTAAAGGCATCGCCCATGCCGATGATACTCTCCATAATGGACAAGCTTTGCGGTTCGGTGTGCAGGTCTTTGACGAAACTTTGGTCGACTTTCAATTCCGTGACCGGCAGGTGCTTGAGGTAGGTCAGAGACGCATAGCCGGTTCCGAAGTCGTCGATGGAGAAGTTGACGCCCAATTTGGTGCTGCATTCCGTCATGGTTTTCGAGACGCTGAAAATGTCTTCCAGAGCGGAGGTTTCCAATATCTCCAGCGTCAGGTTACGCGCCGGAATGTCCGGGTAACGGTTCAGTACGTCACCCAAGCGTGGAATGAAATCCGGTTCCTGCAACAGTTCGCCTTCAAGGTTGATGCTGAGGTTGATGTCCAGTCCGAGTGTTTTCCATTGCTGCATCTGTTTCATGGCGGCTTCGATGACCCAGAAGCCGACGTCGATGCTGAGCGGGTGGTCGCGTAGCAATGGCAAGAAAGCGGCTGGCGACAACAGGCCTTTTTCCGGATGTTGCCAGCGTATCAGGGATTCAAAACCGAGTACATGGCCTTCCCGCAGGTGAATCTTCGGCTGGAAATAGAGGCGGAGCTCGTCGTTTTTGACGCCTTGTTCCAAAGCCATCAGTTCCTGGGTTTGTGCCATGCTGCCGAGGGTTTTTTCGTCGAACACATACACCTGGTTTTTGCCTTTCATTTTGGCTTGATACATCGCTTGGTCGGCTTGACGGATGATTTGGTCGGCGTCCAAATCGTTTTGCTGGTTATAGAAGCTGGCGCCGATACTGGCGGAGACCTTGAGCAGGTTGTCTTCGAAGGTCATCGATTTATTGGCATCTTCGAGCAAGCGTTGCAATAAGGCGTCGGTTTCGCCGGTATCTTCGATGTCGAGAATTACCGCCACGAACTCGTCGCCGCCGATACGGGCGATGGTGTCTTCTTCACGCAAAGCCTTTTTGAAGCGTTTGGCGATGGTAATCAGCAGTTCGTCACCGGCTTGATGGCCGTAAAGGTCGTTGATGGCTTTAAAGCCGTCCAGGTCGATGAACAGCACCGCCAGATTCAATTGGTGGCGTTTGGAGTAGGTGATGGCCTGGTTCAGACGGTCGGCCAGCAGTGTGCGGTTCGGTAGGCCGGTCAAGGCATCGAAATGGGCGATGTACTCAAGTTGCGACTGTTGTTTTTTCTGGGTGGTGATGTCCGAAAACAGCGCGATGAACTCTTTCGGCGAGCCGTTTTCATCCAGAATCGAGCTGACGGTCATTTTTTCCGGATAGATTTCGCCGTTTTTACGACGGTTCCAGATTTCGCCGGACCAGGTGCCTTGGTCGAACAGTTCGCGCCAAAGTTCGGCGTAAAACGTTTTATCGTGTTTTCCCGAGCTGAGAACGCGTGGGGTTTCACCTAATACTTCCTCTTTACTGTAGCCGGTGATGCGGGTGAAGGCATCGTTGATATTGAGGATACGACCTTGGCGGTCGGTGATGAGGATCGCCTCTTGAGAGTGGCGGAAAACGTTGGCGGCCTGAATCAGGTCGTGCTCGGTTTGAATTTTATCGGTGATGTTTTCAATCAAACCGTCAATGGATGTCAAGCGACTCTGGTCATCCAGCACCGTATGCTGCATGACCTTGATGGCGCGTTCGTCGCCTTGCGGTGTGTTGAAGGTCAAGTCGAGCGTGTTTTCGTTTTCGTGCTGGGACACTAACTTGTCGAGGGCTTTTTTCAGGTTCTGTTGGCTGTCGTCCTGCCAGTGGATGCCCGCCAGAATGTTGGTTTTGAGCAGGGCGTTTTTGGGTTGGCCGAAAATGTCTTTGGCGCTGTCACTGATGTAAGTGATGCGGCCGGTGTCCGGCTCCAAGCTGAAAACGCAATAATCCCGGCCGATTTCGTCGACAAGACGTTCGTATTGCTCTTGCTGGGATTCAATCTGTTGTTGGTCGCGTTTGCGTTGAATCATGCGCCAGAGCTCATAAGCGATCAGTTCGGCGGCTTCTTGGTCCATGTCGGAATAAGCTGTTGATTTGTCGGCCAACCCTAAAATCATGACGACCTGCTGGTTGGCGACCACAGGGATGATCAATAGCTTTTTCGGTGTAAAACCATCCGAAAAGTCGGCGTCTTCAAGGGTGGTGACGTCGTTCAAAATCATCGATTTCCGGTTCTGCAAGACGGCTTGGCAAAAGGTGCGTTCCGTCAGCTTGATCTGTGCCAGTTGCTCGGACGAAAAACGTTCATATGTGGCTGAGGACCAGAAGGAGAGTGGCTGGTCCGGTGTGAATTCATCCAGAATGCGCACAAAACCGAGTCGGCTTTCGGTGAGTTCTTCCGTCAAGTTCAGGGCATAACGAATCAATGATTTTTTGGACAAATTATCCACATTAGCCGGCAATTTCAGCAATATCTGGTCGCGTTGGGACTTGAAGTCCAACAGGGCTTCCTGTTGTTTGATTTGGGTAATGTCGGTGTGAGTGCCCGACACCTTCAAAGGTCTTTGGTCGGCGCTCCATTCAATGACTTTCCCTTGTGACAGAATCCAAACCCAACTGCCGTTTTGGTGACGCATCCGGGTCTCCACCTGATAGAAATCGGTTTCCCCGCTGAAGTGATTACGCAAAGCGCTTTGCAAGGCTTTTTGGTCGTCCGGGTGGGTGAGCTCTTGGCGGTTTTCGAAGGTGAATTCTTCATAGGCCTGGACGTCGTAGCCCATGATTTTCGACCACATATCGGTGTTGAAGTGAACTTTATCGGAAGGGACGTCCCATTCCCAGGTCACCGAGTGGGTGGCGTGCAATACATTACTGAGTTTAGTGGATTGCGCCTGGATACGATTGGCTGCCGTGGCGATACGCTGGCTGAGCAGGCTGATGCGTAAAAACGCGGCAATCAAAGCCAGGAATAAAATGAATGCCGCCAGAATTTCGAAGGCGTAGTTTTTCCAAACCATGTTCCAGGTCAGTTCGGGTGGTTTGTCATACGGTTCGAGGTGCAGTTCGCGCAGCAGATTTTCAACCGGCAAGTAGTCCAGTGGTGGAACAAACCCGGCAATGCGTGCGGCTTGAGACGTTGGACTGTCCGGGGTGAGGGAAAACAAGGCAACGGAGAGTTTGCGCACCATGGCGTCATCCACATGGGTCAGTGCCACGAATGGCCATTCGGGATAAAGCGGCGTGGACACCATGAAAGGAAAATGATCAAACTGCCGGGCGTTTAACACGGTAATCTGGTCCGGAGATAACAGGCCCTGATCAATCATGTTTTCCAGTATCCCGGTTCGGACAAAACCGGCGTCGGCCTGGCCGTTCAGGACGGCTTCCACCACCTTGTCGTTCTGACCGACGCGCAGGAACTTCATTTGTTGGGAGGGGATTCCCAATTGTTGCGTTTCATAAATCGGAATGCGGTAGGCACCTGCATTATTGAAGGAAGGTGTGGCAATGGTTTTTTTCGACAAATCGGTAATGGACTGAATGTCTTGTCGGGTGGCCAGAGTAAAGATCACTCCGCCTAATTGTGCTGTCGGTTGCCCGCTGTAGTTGGTTTGCAGTGTGGCAATGGCGCCACTCAAACGGTTTTCATTGCGGACGATTTCATACAGGCTCGGATTAACAAGCAGCAGATCGAGTTTTTCCTGTCGCAACGCCTGACGCAGATCCCGGTGGTTGAGTACCGCCAGTTGAATATTGGTATGACCGAGTTGTTGGCTGAGGTAATCGGCCAGCGGTTGGTATTGCTGGTAAACCTTTTCCGGCGTGAGGTAGGCGTAAACGCCGAGGGTCAGGGTTTGCTGTGCATGACTGGTGAGGTAAATCAGGCTTAATGCGGTAAACATCAACGTCTGACTGGCCATGCGGGTTCGGCTTTGGATTCGGTGCGATAAACGAGCGATAGCGCGCGCGATGGGCAGGGGTATCGGCATGACGTTGGTTTTCGTATTTGACAGTGTTAGTTATTGATTTGCAAAAAATTTTATCACGGCTAAACTCTTTGGTCAGTCTTTAATTGTGTAAAATTTGTGGACCCTATGCCGTGCATACGCAATTTCGCCCATTTGATTTCGCCTCATATAAAGCCAGATCGATACGGTGCAGTAATTGCTCCAGGGTTTCATGGGTATCCAGTTCGGCCACCCCCAAACTGATGGTGAGGTGCGGTAGAGATGCTTCCTGAATGCGTTCGACTCGCTTGCGCAACCGTTCCGCGATTTCCTTAGCCTGATTGAGTGGATGATGTGCCAGCACGATCATGAACTCTTCGCCGCCGACTCGGAAAAACACGTCGGATTCGCGCAACTGTGTCGACAAGGTGTCGACCACGGTACGAAGCGCGACATCGCCCGTTTGGTGTCCGTAAACGTCGTTGACCTTTTTGAAATGGTCAATGTCGAAAAAAATCAATGATAAGGGGTGGCGATGACGTTTCGCCAGAGAGATTTGTTGTTCCATGTAATCGTTGAAAAAGCGCCGATTGCCGATCTGGGTCAACTCGTCGATGCGGGATTGTTCCAACAGTTGTTCGCTGAGCGCTTCAAGCTCGGTGATGTCAACCAGCACCACGACAGCCAGATTGCTACCAGGTAGGAGTGTATGGGCCTTTAATTTGAAAATGTAGGTTTCTCCGTGCAGGACACATTTGGCTCTGTGAATATCGTTCCGGTGTTCAAGTAAATAGTCCAGCCAGAGTTGGTCGCCCATGTATTTTTGCAGGAATCCGTCTTCTTCGACAAAGTAATCGCAAATGCAATCGCGTTTGTCGGTACGGAAATTATCAAAGTGATTGTAGAGCTGTTGGTTGGCATCAATCAAACGTTCGCCATTCGATACCAGTACGATTTCTTCTTCGGCATTAATGATGCGCTGGAAATAATCGCGTTGTTTTTTAATGAGAAAAGTGACCAGGCCTGATAGCAATAATAATGTCAGGGTGATGTTGGCGATTAAGGTGATGTTTTTGGTGGTTAAGAGTTCCGCGCCGGCATCCAGGCGGTGAGTGGCTTCCAAGGGGTAGAATGCCAGTAGCGTACCCTGTGGTGCTTTATTCAGGTTTCGTAGCGGGATCGCAACCACCAGTTTATCCTGCCAGACCGTGGGGCGGGCGTTTTGGCTTGTCCAACGATGTAGGTCTGCGCCGGTGATTTGCTTCATCAGCGTCGGGTTAGGGTCCAGGTTGGCGATATAGAAACCGCCTTTACGGTGTTCGCTGAACGGGTGTTGCATGGTTTGCGCAAGTTCGGGCGGCACGACGGCCAGGGTTTGGATGTGCTTGCCTTCAAAATAGCGTTGAATCGAATTGAAGTGCGAAATTAAGCACAGAAAACCTACGCGTAGCTTCTGGTGGAAAATCGGTGTGGTGATGCGAATCGTTAAATCGAAAGAATCGGTGATGATGTCTTTTCGCGGAGCCTGTAGCAACTTCAGCTCAGAAACAGGCGCATCGTTGGTACTTTCTTTCGTCCAGTTTCGGTAAACGATGTCGCCATCCGAATCCATGACCTGTACCCAAAGATTTTTATAATTGGATTTTTGGGTGATTTGCGCAATCAAATCGTTGAAGGCCTGGTATTGAACGTCGTTGTGCTCGGCCAGCAGGTGACTGACATCATTCGCCAGAGTCAACGCGATGGCCGTGGAAGCCGCTTGTTTTTCACTAATTTGGTGATAGAGGTCCTGAGAAAGCGTTTGGACGATGTTTTGGTGGCGAAGGGTTTCAATCTGCTCGTTAATTCGGCTGATCCAATAGTAACTGGTTATTTGAATCAGAACCAATAGGCCCAGTGTCAGGAGCAGTAGACGCTTATGTCGTACAATCGAGTCAAACAAAGGGGCATCCTTTCTCGCCTAAGTAAGGGGGGGTAAAAGCATTTTACCAAAATAACCACACAACAAAAGTGTTTCCTAGTGGTTCTTAAAGTTTATTCTTTTGAATCTTAAGAAGGCCGGTTTAGAGCTTTGATACTGTAGATGTCGTATCGCGTATTCGGGCTTTGCACCGTGGCATTCGGCTCGGGACCTTTTAACGCTGGCGCGCCTTTGGGGCGTTTGACGACCACGCGCTTTTCGGCGGTATGCAAAGCCGCCGCCAGTAACGCTTCACTGTCCAAGTCGGGGCCAACGAGGGCTTGCAAGGCCTGCATGTCCTTTTTCGCGGCGGCCTTTTTCTTTTCCGGGTACATCGGGTCAAGGTAAATGACATCGACGTTCGGCCGTTCCGCGCGTAAATAGTCGGCCGCATCGGCGCACACCAGTGACATGCGCTCCACAATTTGACGGATGTCCTCCGGTACGTCGGGTTGCTGGCCGCGTTCCAACGCATCGGCCAGTAACGCGGCGACGATAGGCGAGCGTTCCACCAAGGTGACGTCGCACCCCAGGCTGGCGAAGACAAAGGCGTCGCCGCCCATGCCGGCGGTAGCGTCCAGTATGCGTGGGCGATCCTGAATGGCCACGGCTTTCGCCAGAGGTTGGCCTTTGCCACCGCCGAATTGGCGGCGATGGTTCTTTTTGCCGCCGACGAAATCGACGTAAACCGGACCGCTGGTCGGCGGGAACAAGGCCAGTTTGAACGTTTGCGTTTCGGACAAGGCTTTGGGATCCGGCCACCAGCCGAGAGCAAAATCGTTTTGGGCGTTTGATTCCTCGTTTAACGGTAAATTTAAACGTTGTGCCAAGGCTTGCGCTTTGTCTGGGCAAGGTTCGGCGTTGACGGAAAGGGTGTGCGGCATGGGACGGGCGTTCAGCTGAACAAGGCCCGGAGCCGGGCCTTGTTTCAATTATGCGTTTTCGCCGAAACCGAAGTGTTCGGTAACGTAATCAATGTCCTTGTCGCCACGACCGGACAAGTTGATGAGCAGGGTGCTGCCCGGATTCTCTCGGCCGTGCTTCATGGCCCAGGCCACGGCGTGCGAGCTTTCCAAGGCCGGGATAATGCCTTCCATGCTGGACAGTTTGTAGAAGGCGTCCAGGGTTTCCTGGTCGGTCACGCCGTGGTAGTTGACCTTGCCTTCGGTTTTCAGGAAGGAGTGTTCCGGTCCGACGCCTGGATAATCCAAGCCGGAGGCGATGGAGTGAACCGGCGCCGGGTTGCCTTCGTCGTCGGACAATAGCATGCATTTAAAGCCGTGAATCATGCCCGGTTTGCCGTATGTCATGGTGGCGGAATGCTCACCGAGTTTGGTGCCTTTGCCCAGCGGTTCCACGCCGTTCAGTGTGACGGTTTCGTCTTCGATGAACCCGGCGAACATGCCCATGGCGTTGGAGCCGCCGCCGACACAGGCACCGACTTGATCCGGCAATTCGCCGACCATTTCCAAGTATTGTTCACGGGCTTCGTGGCCGACCACGGATTGGAAGTCGCGCACCATCATCGGGAAGGGATGCGGCCCCACCACCGAACCGATGGCGAACAAAGCAGTGTCGGCTTGCGGTACGTAAGATTGGAAAGCGGAATCGACAGCTTCTTTCAGGCTACGCCCGCCAAACGAGACCGGCACGACCGTTGCGCCCAGCAATTTCATGCGGGTGACGTTCGGGGCTTCCTTGGCGATGTCGATTTCGCCCATGTGGATTTCGCACTCCATCCCGAAATAGGCGGCGGCGGTCGCCAAAGCCACGCCGTGTTGACCGGCGCCGGTTTCGGCAATCAGTTTGGTTTTGCCCATGTGTTTGGCCAGCAGCGCTTCGGCCATGCAGTGATTCAGTTTGTGCGCGCCCGAGTGGTTGAGGTCTTCGCGTTTCATGTAAATATGCGCGCCGACTTCTCGGCTCAGGTTGCGGGCGTAATATACCGGTGTGGGGCGGCCTTGATAATGTTTGCGAATGTATTTCAGCTCATTCAAAAAATCCGCCGAGCGCCCGAGGTTCAGGTACGCCTGATTGATTTCGGCGAAATGCGGTTCCAGCTCCGGCGGCAGAAAGGCGCCACCGAAGTCTCCAAAATAACCTTCGGCATTGGGGAAATTTTTCAAATAAGACATGTCGACTCCTGCGGATGTTTTTATGATTCTGGTTAAGCTGAACTTGTGTCTGCAAAGGCTATAAGGATACACTGGCCGGCGAAAGATGAAAATAGTCGAATGGTAAAAATGGCCAGGCCTGGTCAAATTTTAAGGAATGCATCGCGGTGTCGAAACTGGAAACCTTGTTAACCGAAATTCGTGGATGCCGAGCCTGTGAAGCGCATCTGGAACCGAATCCGGTGGTGCAGGCCGGCGAACACAGTCGCATCCTCGTGGTCGGTCAGGCGCCGGGGCGAAAGGTGCATGAAAGCGGCTTGCCCTGGAACGATGCCAGCGGTGATTTGTTGCGCGAATGGTTGGGGGTGGACGACACGGTGTTTTACGACCCGGCCTGGTTTGCGCAAATGCCGATGGGATTGTGTTATCCGGGCAAGGGACGCAGCGGGGATTTGCCACCGCGCAAGGAGTGCGCGCCTTTGTGGCACGAGGCCTTGAAAGCACAGATGCCGCAGATTCAATTGACCTTGTTGATTGGTCAGTATGCCCAAAAACATTATCTCGGCCCGGCTTATAAAGGGTCGTTGACGGAAACGGTTCGCGCTTATCGCGAGTTTTGGCCCGATATTATCCCGTTGCCACACCCGTCCCCTTTGAACCGTCATTGGCTGAAAAAGAACCCTTGGTTTGAACGGGAGGTGTTGCCGGATTTACGCCGACGGGTGGCGTCGGTGTTGGCAACCTGAGGTTACAGCACCCTTTGCGATGTGGCTTTCATGGCTTTTGCAGTGAGGTCTGCGATTTGCGGGATTTTATCGCCGGTCAGATGTGCGACGCTGATGCGAATTGCTTTTGAGGTGCGGATGCGGAAGGCCTGGCCGGATTGCACCGCAATGCCCTCCGCGGAAAACACCTGTAACGCGAGGGCTTCGTCCTGCACCGGCACCCAGAAGTGCAGTCCTTCCCGAACCGAAAGCCGTATCTGATGATTTTGCATGGCTTGGACAAACAACCGACGGCGGTTCTCGTATTCCTGGGCGACCGCGTCGAAAGCGTTGTCGTCGATCATTTTTTGCCAAAGGTGGGCGGTCAGGCGTTGTAACAACAAACTCACCCAGCGTGGTCCGGCCAGTTGGTGCTGTTTGAGTTCTGCCATCAAGCGCGTGTTGCCGGTGGCTATGCAGAGTCTTAAATCGGGGCCGAGGGCTTTGCTGACCGACATCAGGTAAAACCAGTTTTTCGGTAAGTCGTCGGACAAGTCCGGCAGCGGCTGCTTGGACAGCGGCCCCCAGTAGTCGTCCATAATCAAGGTGATTTTCGGGTTGCCTTCCAGAAATTGTTTCCATTCCTCGAAGCGTTGCGGCGACAGGCTGATGCCGGTGGGGTTGTGGGCGCGTAAGGTCAAAATCACACCGGCCACATCCTGATGCGATGCATCGGGCACCCGTGCGCCGTCTTCGTCCAAATCCAGCGGGATGGCTTTGAGGTGGAGGTTTTTCAGTAATGCGATGACCGGCGGCCAGCAAGGGTCTTCCACCAAAACGCTCGCACCGGGGCGGACGCGCTGGCGCAGGATGCGTTCCATGGCATCGAGTGTGCCGGAAAAAAAGCCGATTTTGTCATGCGGAATCCGTTGCGCCGCCAACCACTGTTTGGATAACGCCAACAATGCGTCGTCGTCACGGTTGGCTTCATAACCGATTTGGTCGGTTTGTTGGCTGAACCAGTCGGCTTCCGGTTTTGGCAGTAAAGCGACGTCGACATTGCCGCTGGCGAAGTCTTCCAGTCCGGTCGGAAAACTGACCGACAAATCCAGTTGCGCCGGTGGCGGTGCCACTTGAGAACCTTTTCGACCGTTGGTGACAATCATTCCGGCGGCACGCAGGTTACGATAAGCGGTGGCCACTGTGCTGGGGTTAACCGACATGCGTGTGGCCAGCTCACGAACAGTGGGCAGCGGCGTGCCGGGTGGCAGGTCGCCATTTTGGATTTGCGTTTCCAAGTGATTGGCGATGCTTGCGGCGTTGAGGGTTTTTCTATATGATTCCATACAAGTAGTTTATTGTATTAAAACAAAACTATCAACTGGGGCGAGTCGCGTGTCGAGTTCTCACGAGGAAAAGGCGGAATTATGATAATCGGTAAAGTGGCGGCGGTTTTGGTCGGACGCGTGGCAGCGTTGGGTGAGGCGGCGGAAAGTGGCATTGACAAACACCCGGTGTCCGGCCCGGTGATGGCCGAACCCTTGGGGTTGGTCGGAGATCAACAAGCGGATTTGCGTGTGCATGGCGGCCCGGATAAAGCGGTGCATGTGTATCCGGCGGCGCATTATGCTTTCTGGCAAACCCAGATTGATTCGCCATTATTGGCCAGGCCTGGTGCGTTTGGGGAGAACCTGTCGGTGTCAGGCCTGGTGGAATCCGATGTGTGTTTCGGGGATGTTTGGCAGATCGGTTCCGCCCGTTTTGAGGTGTCGCAGGGACGCCAGCCTTGCTGGAAACTGAATCTGCGCTTCGGGGTGGCGGATATGGCACAACAGGTTCAGAACAGTCTGAAGGTCGGGTGGTATTTGCGTGTGTTGGAATCGGGAAACGTGCAGGCCGGAGACGAGGTCGAATTGTTGGCGCGGTCGTATCCCGATTGGAGCATCGAGCGCATCATGCGGGTGTTTTATCGGGATGGTTTAAACGTTTCTGAATTGGAAGCCTTATTGGACTTGCCGCTGCCGTCGTCCTGGCATCGCACGTTGCAAAAGCGGTTGGCGTCCGGCAAACTGGAAAATTGGCAACCGCGCTTATTCGGCCACTGACATCAATTTAATAATTACTCCAATAGGTTGTCTTGCGGTGGCGGGGTGGCCTGGCGCTGCGATTTTTCATACTCGCTCAACACCTTTTGCGCGATTTCTCGGCCCCAGGCCTGGCCGGCTTGCATCGATTCCCGTGCGATTTTCGGCTGTACCTTCAAGAGTTTCTGGCCGGTGGGAGTTTCGTAAAACGCATTGATTTTTTGAACGTCTTCTTCGTTCAGGTATTTTTGGTATATCGGAATCACCAGGGCGTTGATCTGCTCCGGGTTAATCTCTTTCATAAAACTGTCCCAGAAATCATCCGGTGCATCCGGCACCAGTTTTTTCAACATCGGAATCATCTGCTGTACGATCTGGCGGGACATTTGCGTCGAGCCGGTGGTCTCCATCAACTGTTTAACGCTGTCGGTAGTGGCGGGTTCCGCGAAGGCGGACGGCAAGTGCAAAGAGAGCGTTAAAAACGGCAAGGCGAGCAATTTTTTCATGGTTTGAATCCCGGTTGGCAGTGAAAGGTCATCTCAAGGCCATCTTAAAGGGTGCGTTGCCGTCTGGCAAGATAAGTGCCCTTAAGAAAATTAATCCGTTTTATGGAGTGATAATTTTTTTTATTTACAAAAAGTTTGATTCCACCATATTAGCGTGTTCTAATAACGCCTCGTTATTTCTTTTTGTACATATCGAAAAATATTCCGTATCCGGCGCGAAAGAGGATTCGCTCCGGAAGCTGTCGCGCAGAACCTGTTTGAGAAGCGGGTTGAGCCGACGGCTATTTTTTACGCTCTCGATATGTACCAAAGTATATTTTGAGGACGTAAAAGGATTTAAACTGTTATGACGTATAAGAAAAATATCCAGTTAACCGTCGCCATCGCCGCGTTGCTTGCACAACCGGCTTGGGCGGACCCGCAACAAAACGATTCGGACGACCAGGTGTTCACCTTGGGGAAAATCCAGGTGTCGGCCCAGGCCGAGAAATCCAATCCGGTGAATGTGGTGACGCCGGACGAAATCCGACAACACGGCCAGACCGACGTGGGTCAGGCGATTGAATATGTGCCGGGTGTGACCTTGCAGGTTGGTGGTCGTCGCGCCGAGACGCGAGCCAATATCCGCGGGTTCGATTCCCGCCAGATTACCCTCAACCTGGACGGCATTCCGATTTACATTCCATACGACGGTAACATTGATTTGAGCCGTTTCCGCACCAGTGATTTAAGCCGAATCGAAGTCTCGAAGAGTTTGGGGTCACTGTTGGAAGGGCCGAACAATATGGGCGGTGCCATTAACCTGGTGACCCGTCGCCCGGATCGACCATTGGAAGTGGAAGCCGACATCGGCGTGGAAGCCGGTGAAGACGGTTTATTCAAGAATGCCCAGAACATTCAGGTCGGCAGTCGAGCGGACAAATTTTATGTGACCGGCGGGATTTCCCGTCTTGAAAGCGGCGATTATCCGTTGTCGGATGATTTCAGTCCGACCGAATACGCGCCGGGCGATGTCGTGCAGGGGAAAGGCTCGCGTGACCATTCCGGCAGCGAAAGCGCCACCGGGAACCTGAAATTCGGTTACACACCGAATGCGACCGACGAATACGCCATTAGTTATTACCGTACCGAAGGAACGAAAGAATCGCCGCCATATGCCGGCAGTTCCGATACCGGGATGGCGGTGCGTTACTGGGATTGGCCGGAGTGGGATAAGGAAAGTATCTATTACGTCGGTCATACGCAAGTGGGTAAAGGCTATGTGAAGTCGCGTTTGTTTTACGACAACTTCAAAAACAAGCTCTATTCCTATGATAACGACAACTACGACACCATCACCAAAGGCTATGCTTTCCGTTCGCAGTATGACGATTACAGCATGGGCGGTAGCTTGGAAGGTGGCATGCCGATTGCCAACCATGATTTGAGGGCGACTTTGCAAATCAAGTACGACGAGCACCGTGAACGGGATTTGCCGAAAGACAATTCGCCGTCCACCTTCGACGACAGTTGGCGTACTTACCAAAGCCATATCTATTCCTTGGGCTTGGAAGACACCATTGCGTTGACCGAAAAAGCCAATTTGACGCTGGGTTATCGTCGTGACGAATTCGAAATGACAAAAACGGATGACGGCGACCCGAGAAACGACCCGGATGGTACACAAGGCAAAAATAACTTCCAGATCAAAGGGGATTACACCGTTCAGGGGCAGACCCTGTTTGCCGGCGTGTCGTTGAAGTCGCGTTTCCCGAATATGAAAGATTTGTATTCCTATCGTATGGGCAGTGCCATTCCAAACGTCAATTTGGAACCGGAACAGGCTACGCATTATGAAATCGGGGCCAAAGGGAAGCTGAGCCGCGTGAACTATCAGGTCAATGTGTTCTATTCCGACATTACCGATGCCATCGAGTCGGTCACGGTGCAAAGCACCGAGTGTGGCGGCACGACCTGTAATCAGAACCAAAACGTCGGCACGGCGACCTCGCAAGGGGTGGAAGTGCAATTGGATATGCCGGTCACCGAAACGGTGGATTTGGGCGTGGTGTATGCCTACTTGGATCGTGACCTGAGCGAGAAGGATTTGGTGCCGACTTATTCACCGAAGAACAAGGTCAGCATTTACGGGGACTGGTACCCTGCGCCGAAATGGCATTTCGGTGTGGATTGGCATTATCAGGATCAGTCGGAAACCAGTACCGACGGAGAGCGTCCGACGGCTGGGTTCAACCTTTGGAACGCTACGGCGTCCTACGACATCAACAAGCACTTCAGCACGAATGTGGTGTTGAAAAACGTCATGGACACCGATTATGAATTGGCGGAGGGCGACCCGATGCCGGGCCGTACTGTGTGGGTGAACCTGCATGCCAGTTATTGATTTTCGCGGCCGACTTTAGCGATCGAGTCGCCGCAACCGTTTTCCTCTAACTCTGTTATCTGTCATTTACCTAGGGGGAGGTTGGTTCAAGCATACTCTGTGTGTTTGAACCTTTTTTATTTTCGGCTTCCGATGAGAGCGGAAGCTTTGATGACCATTTGGATGTTTAGAATGCTTATTGCACGCTGTCTTCGTTTACGAATAGGGGTATTCGTCGCATTATGTTTTGTCAGTCACCCAGCATTGTCGGCCGGGGACGATTTCTGTCAACCGCCGGCAACGGTTTCTAAGGTCTATGCCGCTAATCCGGTGCTGGCCTATTTGGTGATGGCCGTCGCGCCGGACAAACTGGCCGGTTGGAACTTTCCGCCGCCGCCACAGGCTAAAGGGATTTTCTCTGAAGCCAGTTTTCAATTGCCGGTCATCGGTGGTTGGTTCGGTCAAGGGCGCACGCCGAACATGGAAGTGCTGCTGGCCAATCAACCGGATTTGATTGTGATGTCCGGGGCGACGGTTCACCTCAGTCGTCAGCAGACCTTGAAGGACCTGGGGGTGCCGGTGTGTCAGTTGCAATTGGATGTGTTGTCGGATTACCCGTTAGGGTTTCGCCGTCTCGGTCAATGGTTGGGCGTGCCGGAGCGGGGTGAGGCCTTGGCCCAAGCGGCCGAGCGTGTTTTGACCTTGCAAGCGCAACGCCGTGATTTACTGGCGGCGTCCGGCGTGCCGGTCAAAACCGTTTACTACGCCGAATCACCGAATGGTCTGGCGACCGAGTGCCGGGGCTCCATTCATTCCGAGGTGATCCCCTTGGCCGGTGGTTTAAACCCGCATATTTGCCCGAGCGATTCGGCGCAGCAAAGCCGTTTCGGTAAAGTCGCCATCAATTTCGAGCAGCTTTTGAAATACGACCCGGACGCGATT
The DNA here is from genome assembly GCF_004028275.1 of Hydrogenovibrio thermophilus. Classification (NCBI taxonomy): domain Bacteria; kingdom Pseudomonadati; phylum Pseudomonadota; class Gammaproteobacteria; order Thiotrichales; family Piscirickettsiaceae; genus Hydrogenovibrio; species Hydrogenovibrio thermophilus. The sequence continues at coordinate 2,353,726 of NZ_CP035033.1, read as the reverse complement.
GTGACACAGGAACGGCGTTTTTACGACAAGGTGTATCTTGATCCCAAGTGGGCCAATCTGAAAGCGGTGCGCAATCAGCAGGTGTTCTTTATGCCACAAACGCCCTTCCGCTGGATGGATCGCCCGCCGTCGTTTATGCGCTTGCTGGCCAGTCAATGGCTGATGAATCGGTTGTACGGCGATCAGATGCGCATCGATATGGCGGTGCAAGTCAAAAGCTTCTATCAACAGTTTTTTCAAGTGACGCTGACCGATGTTCAGGTGAGTAACATTCTGGGAGGAGGGACGCTGAATGGGCGCTGAAAAATCCTTGACGCTCGGGGCCATGTTTCACGTCACGCCTTTGGGGGATGAAGACGCGACCCGAACCTACCAGCGATTCACCGATTTGGCGGTGTCGTTGGAAACCCTAGGTTATGAAGAAGCCTGGGTGACGGAGCATCATTTCAATGCTTACAGTTTGACGCCGGTGCCCACTTTGCTGATGTCGCACTTTCTGGCCAATACGCGACGTTTGAAGTTGGGTGCGGCGGCGGTTTTGGTCGGATTTCATAACCCGATTAACGTGGCGGAACAATTGGCGACCTTATCGGCTTTGGCACCGGGACGGGTGTTGTGCGGTTTTGCCAAAGGCGGGCCGTTTGAATCTCAGAATGCGGTTTTCAAAGCGGAGCAATCGGAGTCGCGCGAGCGCATGAACGAGGCCGTGCCGGCCATGCTGGATTTGCTGAAGGGCGAGACGGTGACGCATCAGGGCCATTTCTATCAGTGGGACAATGTCGATTTGACACCGAAAGGCGGGTTCAGTCATCGTGAGGCCTTTATCGCCAGTGCCGATGACAGCAGTTTGACGATGGCCGCCCGTCAGGATGTCGGGCTGATGGCCGCGCAGTTTTGGGATTTGGAACGGATTGAACGGAATGCAGGCGTGTATCGACAGGCACATCCAAAATCCGCCAGGCCTGACCTGATGGCGGCGCGCGGGCTGTTTATGGACGACGACCCGGAGCAGGCGCGTCGCTTGGCTTGGCAACATATCGAATCCTTCCGGGCGCAAAAAGCGCAGCTTTGGGGCAAAGGGCAAGGTCCTATGTCGAAGTTATCGCCGGACGAACTCTTGCAGCGCATGCTGGTGGGCACGCCTCAGGACATTGTCGGGCAGGTATTGACGTTGCATCGTGCCGGCGTCACGCGTTTGGCCTTGAATCCGTTGACGTCCAGCCCTGAACAACGTCTTAAACAGTTTGAGTGGTTCGTGTTGGCGGTTTGGCCGCAGGTGCAAGCGGCGTTAAATGCGGATTTAAGTGCGAGGCACAGCACATGAAGCTGGGCGCATTCGGACTTCTGTTCGGGGGGCTGGTGTTAACGGCTTTGGTGTCGCTGACGTTGGGGCGTTACGACTTTGCACCGCTGTCCAGTTTGACGCAGTTATGGTGGTCGTTGACGTCGCAGGACGGTGAAGTCAATCAGTTGCTGGTCAATATCATGCTTGATGTACGCCTGCCGAGAATCCTTGCCGCGGTGTTGATTGGCGCGGCGTTGGCCGTGGCGGGCACCGCTTTTCAGGCGCTGTTTATGAATCCGCTGGTGTCGCCGGGCGTGCTGGGCGTGTTATCCGGATCGGCTTTCGGGGCGTCATTGGGCATTTTACTGTTCGACAGTGTGTGGATGATGCAGTTATTGAGTTTCGGGTTCGGATTGCTGGCGGTGTTCATCGCCTTGATGCTGGCGAAGGGTGAACTGCGTAATAATCTGACGATTCTGGTGTTGGGTGGGATGATTGCCGGCGCCCTGTTCACCGCCTTGTTGTCGGTGGTGAAATACGTCGCCGACCCTTACAACAAGCTGCCGGCGATTGTCTATTGGTTGATGGGATCGCTGGCCAATGTGGAGGGCGGCCTGCTGCTGTGGGTGGCGCCGTTCATGCTGGCGGGCATGGGGTTGCTGTTGGCGCAGGGGCATACCTTGAATGTGCTCAGCCTTGGCGACGACGAAGCGCGAACGCTGGGCGTGTCGGTGGAGCGAAAACGGTTATTGGTGATTGTGTTGGCGACCTTTCTGGGCGCGATTACCGTGACGTTGGGCGGCATGATCGGTTGGGTCGGTTTGGTGATTCCACACCTGACCCGTTTGCTGTTCGGGGCCGATAACCGGCTTCTGCTGCCGGCATCGGCGCTGATTGGGGCGATTTATCTGCTGGTGGTCGATAACGTGGCTCGATTGGCCTTGTCGGTGGAAATTCCGCTCGGCATTTTGACGGCGTTGATTGGGTTGCCGGTGTTTGCCTGGGCGCTGAAAAACGTCCGGAAAGGGTGGCAGCCCTGAGAGAATCTCGAATAATTCAGCGATGGAGATTGACATCTCCTATCGGTTTTAAATGTAATGTAAAAGATTTAAATATCAATGAAATCAATTGGTTATGTTGTTTTGGTAATATGGATAAAAGGTCATATGCCGTTCACTTCATACCGAAGTAATGCCATAAAATAGGAGTTATTTAAATGAAATTCAGTGCAAGAAATCAAGTGAAAGGCACCGTCAAATCGATTCAAACCGGCGCGGTGAATACCGAGGTGGTCATTGTCGTGGCACCGGGCGTGGAGCTGGTCTCCATCATCACTAAAAATTCCGCCGAGTCTCTGGGGTTGGCCGTCGGGAAAGAAGCCTATGCCATCGTCAAAGCCAGCAACGTGATGGTCGCGGTGGACTGATACCATTTCGGATGGAAACGGAAAAACACCCAGGCCTGGGTGTTTTTTTGAACAGTCGATATGTAATAAAGTATATTTTGAGATGGTTTTATCGATAATAGGGCCTCTTGAATAACGGAGCGAATAACGGAGCAAACAGCATGGTTTGGTTTAGCAATGAAGAAATCGCGCAGTGGATCAACGAAGACGCCCCTTTGGTGGATTTGACATCGCACTTGCTGGGAATCGAGGCGCAATATTGTGAACTGACGGTCACGACTCGGCTCCCAACCTGCCTGACATTGACCGAGGAAGCGGCGCGTCTTTTCGAGCAATTGGGTGCCGACACCGTTTTTTGTGAACTGAGCGGACGACAGGTCGATGCCGGAACGGAAATTTTGAAGGTCACCGGGCGCGGCGATGCCTTGCACCGGGGCTGGAAAGTGGCGATGAATCTGTTGGAAACCGGCTGTGGCGTGGCCACCGCCACGGCCGATATGGTCGCGGCGGTACAGCAAGCAGGAGAAATTCCCTTGCTGGTGACACGCAAACATGCGCCGGGCATGAAAAAGCAATTGCTGAAAGCGGTGCTGTCCGGCGGCGCTTACCCGCATCGCTTAGGGTTGTCGGAAACGGTTTTGATTTTCGATAACCATTTGAATGTGATCGGCGGACGCGAGGCCTTGCCCGCGGCGATACGGGGAATGAAAGCGGCGGCCTGCGAAAAGAAAATCACCGTGGAATGCGACCATTTGCCACAAGCCATCCAAGCGGCGGAAGCCGGAGCCGACGCCATTCAGTTCGACAAGGTGCCGGTCGGCGACCTGACTTTATGGTGTAAATCGCTGAAAGCGTCTTTTCCAACGTTGAGCGTGTTGATCGCCGGCGGGATTCGTCGTGATAATGTGGAGGCCTATGCCGCCAGTGGCGTGGACGGCATCGTGCTCAGTTCGCTCTACCACGCCAAACCGGCCGACCTGGGCGTGAGCATTCAACGACTGGATTGAGCGGCGATGATACAGATTCAATCTTTGGCGGCGGCGTATGGCGAACGGACGGTGTTTTCCGATTTGAACCTCTCGTTGAATGCCGGTGAAATCATCAGTCTGCTTGGCCCGAACGGTTGTGGTAAAACCACTTTGCTGCGAACCCTGTTGGGGTTGCATCCGAAAACGGCCGGGCGCGTGCTGATCAATGGAGATGCCGCGGATAGCTTGACGCCGAAAGCACAGGCCCGTTTGATCAGTTATGTACCGCAGTATCATCGGCTGGCTTTTGGGTATGCCGTGCTGGATATGGTGCTGATGGGGGTCGTCGCCGCCGAATCGCAATGGTATCGTGCCGGTCAGGCCGATCGAAAACGGGCCGAAGATGCACTGGACTTGCTCGGCATCGGGCATTTGAAGCAGCGTCCTTACACCGAATTGTCCGGCGGGCAACGCCAGTTGGTGTTGATTGCCCGGGCCTTGGCGCAAGAGACGCCTTATATTTTAATGGACGAACCCACCAATGGATTGGACTTCGGCAATCAGATTAAATTGCTGGAGAAAATCCGCGACTTGGGTGAGGACCATCGTTGCATTCTGTTTACCTCCCACCACCCGGAGCAAGCGATGATGTCCGCCACCCGAACTCTCATGATGCAGAATGGGGAAATCCTGCGGGACGGAGCACCGCAGGCGCTGTTGACGCGTTCCAATATCTGCCAACTCTACGATATTCCCGAGGCGCATTGGCCGTCGGCGTTCAGCGGATTTTCTTAGCCGAATCGGGCAAACGGCCAGGCCTGGCCGATTTTGATATTTCAAGACATTCCAAATTTTGATTGAAAAGGGTCTTTTTATGATTTCAGTGAATCTGCTGGCGGACGCCGCTGTTCTCGAAACCCTCGTGCCATTGTTGGAAGACGAAGGCGCGACGGTGTCGGCGCACGAATTTCTATTCGAATTGCAGGAAGACACCGTGCGTAACAGTGATGTGTTGATGGTGACTTCGGAATTCGATCAGCAAAAAGGCAGTGATGTCTGGTTGCGTTTACGGCGTCATAACCCGCAATTGCTGCTGATTATGATGGTGGATGCGACCCAGGCGCAGGAAAGCATCGAATCTTTCCGGGTGGGGGCGTTTGATGTTTTGACGCTTCCGGTCGAGGTTGAATCGCTGCAGGCGGTGATGGCGCGGGCCAGCCAATTTGTCGAACACCGTCAACGCCTGTTGACACAGGGCGGTATTGACGCGAACCCAGAACAGAGCAATGACCCGGTCGCGGTCAGCGGCGCCATGACACAGACGTTGAACCTGCTGAATCAGGTGGCGGACATGGAGCTGCCGGTGTTATTGATTGGCGAAACCGGTACCGGAAAAAGTGTGCTTGCCAATTACGTGCACCGGATCGGGCAGCGACGCGACAGCCATTTTCTGACCGTCAATTGCGGCGCGATTGCACCGACGCTGCTGGAGTCGGAATTGTTCGGGCATGAAAAGGGTGCGTTTACCGGCGCTTCCGACCGACGCATCGGCTTGCTGGAGGCGGCGGATGGCGGCACCTTGTTTCTGGATGAAATCAACAGCGCCACTCCGGAGTTGCAGGTTCGATTACTGCAATTCATCCAGGATAAAAAGTTGTTGCGGGTCGGTGCGCGCACGGAAGTGGAGGTGGATGTCCGTTTGATCGTCGCCACCAATCAGCCGCTCAAGCCGTTGGTGGACAGCGGCCAATTTCGTGAAGATTTATATTTTCGGTTGAACGTGTTTCCGGTGGAGATTCCACCGTTACGCAACCGCGTGGAGGATATTTCGTATCTGGCGGCGCGTTTTCTGTTCAAGCATGCGCCGCGCCTCGGTAAGAAAGTGAATGCCTGTGGACCGGGAGTGCTGGATACCTTGCGGGCGTATGCCTGGCCGGGCAATGTCCGTGAGCTGGAGAACGTGGTGCAGCGTGCGCTGATTATGAGTCAGGGGCACCGTGTGGAGTTGAGCGATCTGCCGGTCGAACTGCTGGAAAGCACGCAACTGGATGAGGTTGACCCAGATACGTGCCATTTGATGTTTCCGGAAAATCTGTCGCTTCAGGAGGTTGAAAGCTACTGGATCAAGCAGACGCTGCATAAATATAAGGGCAATAAATTACGGGCTTCCAAGCAGTTGGGCATCGACCCGAGTACCTTGTGGCGAAAGCTGAAAGGCAAGGCGTCCAAGTGAGATGTGCCTTATTGCATTCTGCAATCGCGTTGCAAAATTCAATGCGTTTTGAGATGAAAAACGCCCCTATAAAAAGAGAGTGTTATTGACTTTTTATTTTTTAACTCGTTGTTATTGAAGTAATAATAAAAAATATTTTCCGTGTTTGAATCGGTTGGCACAGAGCGTGATATAGCATTCGTTATGTTCGAAAAGAAATAACGAAACCCTCGCTTGGCGAGTACCTCTTAACGAACGATAACAACAGGTGTCGGGGAGTTCTCACCACCGATGCCGTTCAAACAACGGGAGAAATCAATGCAAGATTTTAGAAAGTTTCTATATGTTTTGCCTTTTGCCTGGATCAGTCTGACGCCGATGCCGGTATTGGCGTCGGATAATGACGATGCCAAATTTGCCGAATATCGGGATTCCCTTGAGGAAGGGAATCCGGGCGAATTCTGGGTGGACGACGGTGAAGAACTTTTCTTCACGAAAGCCGGGCCGAAAAACGCCAGCCTGGAAAAATGCGACTTTGGCTTAGGGCCGGGCGTCGTGGAAGGCGCTTATGCGCAAATGCCGCGTTATTTTGCGGATACCGATAAGGTCGAGACGTTGGAAGGTCGTTTGATTACCTGCATGAAAACCTTGCAAGGGCTCAGCGACGAAGACATTCAAGAGCAGTATCTGAATATTCATTATCTCAATGCCGCCGAAGAAGACAGTCGTGTTTCACCCTTGTCGCAATTGGCGACCTATGTGGCGGCTCAGTCGAATGACATGCCGTTTTCGGTGAGCTTGGAGCATCCGAAAGAGCAATACGCTTACGAACTCGGAAAAAAGACTTTCTGGCACCGAATGGGCGCAATGGATTTGTCGTGCGCGCATTGTCATGCCGTGCCGGGGCGCGTGCTTCGAGGCGTGGAACTGCCGATTATGACCGATCCGCGTCGTGCGGGGAAAGTGATGGGCGCCTTTCCGGCTTACGTCAACAAGGACGGCAATGTCCGTACCCAATGGTGGCGTAACGAGCGTTGTGTATTGGCCATGCGCTTGCCGTGGCTGAAAGTCGGCTCGGAAATCGATGCGGCGTTGATTTTATATCAAGTCAAGAAAGCGTCGGAAAGCAAAGAAGAAATCAGCGTGCCCGGTCTGAAGCCGCGTGCCTAATGACATCTATCAGGAGGCGACGATGAAATACCGTGGATGGATACTGTTGAGCTTTATGTTGATTGGGTTTTCGGCGCAGGCCGATGTGGCGGCGGGGCAGCAGTTGCATGCGCAGGCCAAATGTTTGTCCTGTCATGCCGCTCAACCTTATGACCGTGAAAAGACGCCGACCTTTGATGCGTTGGTGAAACGCGTGGCCGGATGCAGCCAGAATTTCAACACCGGCTGGTTTGACGATGAAATCCGCGACGTCGCTGAATATCTCAATCGTGAATATTATCGATTTGAGTCGTGAATTTAACGAACCGATGAAACAGGAATCAAAATGCGTTTAAACACAAAATTAACGTCTGTTCCACTGGCGCTGGCCGCTTTGATTTTGAGCCAGTCAGCCCTGTCGATGAGCGGCAGTGTGGACGAGCAATCGAAGAAAGAGGCGTCGCCTCAAACCGAGGCGACCACCCAAAGTGATGAAGGTGCTTTTGTCGCCGAAGATGGCCGCAAACTCAAATACGACCCGAAAAACGATGCGGAAGATCGCGGTCAGCGCATCTCCGAAGCGGAGTTCATGCAAGCCGTGAAACGCAGTTTTCTGGTGAATGACGAACAGGAATGGAAGCGGTTTTCCGACCCGACATTGAAGACCTGCAACGTCAGTCATGATAAGCCGGATATGGAACAAGCCAAGTCGATTTTGGCACGTGAAAAAGCGTCCATTGTGTTGCCGGAACATGGCCGCTATATGGGCGATTGGAAACAAGGTAAAAAATGGGTGGAAGGCGCACATGGCGGGCGTATCGGTTATCCCGGATTTGTGGATGCGGACAACCCGGCCAAACTGAACGGTGCCAACTGTTATGCCTGCCATGCGGTGGATCCGAATTTTCCGCAGAACGGTAACATGGGGCCGAGTTTGACGGGCTTCGGCAAAATGCGGGGACAAGGCGAGCCGATGCAAAAATATACCTATGAATATATTTTTAATGCCAAGTCGTTTAATCCGTGTTCTCTGATGCCGCGTTTCGGAAACGGTGAGGGACATTTGTTAACGCCGGAGCAAATTGCTGACATCGTCGCCTTTTTGCTGGACCCGGAATCGCCCGTGAACCAGCCGAAGCAATGATGCATTTATTCAGCCGGTCGCAGGGCCGGTTTCAACCTTAATTGAAACAAAAAAGAGACACACATGAGTCAACAATTCTCACAGGATCAGCAAGATCAAATGGTGGATCGCGTGCGACGCGACCTGATGAAACGCTTTTTCGGGATCGCGGCCGGGGCGGCAGTTTTGCCGCTGGCCTCGACGGCGACCTGGGCCATGCCGAAAAGAGGCGCCAAAGTACCAGACGTTAAGCCGGTCAAGTTAACCGACCATATTTGGGTGTTGTATGCCCGAGGCGCTTGGCCGACCCCTGAAAACCAAGGCTTTTTCGCCAATATTTATTTGGTCGATACTCCGAAAGGTATTGTGGTGTTGGATACCGGCACCTCGGTTCAAATCGGTGAAATGGCGATTCGCATGATCAAACAGCACTTCAATAAGCCGATTATCGCCGCTTTCAACAGCCACTATCACGGCGACCATTGGTTGGGCAATCATGCGTTTATCGAAGCGAATCCGTCGTTACCGATTTACGCTCATCCGGATGCCATTACCGCCATCACCAACGCAGTGGGCGATGACTGGCTGAATCAAATGCATAAGGCCACCAACGGCGCGGTGGACGGTACCAAGGTGACGGCTCCGAATGTGGGTGTCAAAAACGGTCAAACTTTCCAGTACGGTGATGTGACCTTGAAGGTGCACAGTTACGGCCCGGCGCATTCGCCGGTGGACATTATGGTGGAAGTGGTCGAGGACAAGGCGCTGTATGTCGGCGATATCATTATGGATCATCGTATCGGCAACCCGAGCGAAACGTCTTTCCAAGGGTATATCAAAACACTTGGGGTGATTCGCGATGGCATGAGCGACCGGCTGTTGATGCCGGGCCACGGTAAGCCGGGGCATGAAAAACTGCTGAAAAACTACGAAGACATCATGCACGGCATTTACGACAACGCGGCCAAAGCGGTGGAAGAAGGCATGACCATCGCCGAAGCAAAACAAATGGTGCTGGCCGACCCGCGTGTCAGTCAGTTCAAAGACAACACCGAGGGCTTTGACGAAATTGGGAAGTTTGTCAGCTTCGCTTATACCGAAGCGGAGCAATCGCTCTTTTAACCCACCCGGGAGGGATTATGAAACGATTGAAAGGATTTCACTGGTTGTTTTTACTGCTGTGGTTACCCTTGACCTGGGCCTTGCCGGCTCAGGCCGAGGAGGTGGCCAAGGTGGTATATCACGTTGATTTTGACGATACGAACCGTTATTCGGCGACCTTAACGTCCATCAACAATATGCTCAATGAGTACGAAAACCAGTTTAAGGAGTATGACGTCAGTATTGTGTTTGTCGGCTTAGGCGCGCGTTTCATTACCGATACCGACAAAGCCGGAATCAACGGGCCACTGAAAGAACGTCGTGCCGAGCTTAAAGGGCGGTTGAGCGGACTGCACAGCATGCGTAACGTCAAGCTGGCGGTGTGCAACAACACTCTGACCGGGTTCGGTATGAAGGCCGCAGACTTATACGAGGGCGTGGAAGTTGTGCCTTCCGGTGTGGTGTATTTGGCCGAGCTTCAGGAAGGCGGTGCCTCCTACATCAAGATTCAATAACGGCGGAACCCGTCTCTCGAAAAAAATCATGACAGCTGATTTTCTGCACTTCTGCTCCGTTGTGCAGTTTTTTCCCATTTTTTACCCATCAATTATCTCTTTAACATTGAATGAAAGGAAACGATATGAAAAAACTGCAATGGATTGTATTGGCTACCCTGTTTGTGAACCTGTTCGCTCAAGGAGCGATGGCCTCGCCGGAACCCAAAGACCCGAAAAAACGCACGCCGCAAGGGTTGTATGTGGACGCCAAAGAAGCCTATGAGATGATGAAAAAAGACGATAAGGTGATTCTGGTGGATGTTCGCACACCGGAAGAATGGCAGTTCGTCGGCCATACACACATGGCGCAGATTATGATTCCGTCGGTGCTGTTTGTCTATAATGAAATGGATCCGAAAAAGCCGCGTTATAAATCCATCAATAACGATGCATTTGTTTCCGAATTGGAAGAAGCCGCTTATAAGTTGGGTGCCAATGAAGACAGTACCTATATTATGATGTGCCGTTCCGGTTCGTCCCGTGCGCAACCGGCGGCGAAAATGCTGGATCAGTACGGTTACAAAAACGTCTATATTATGACGGACGGTTTTGAAGGCGGCAAAATCAAAGAAGGCGAGCACAAAGGCTTTCGTTTGAAAAACGGTTGGAAGAATGCCGGCTTGCCGTGGACCTATAAAATCGACCCGAAAAAAGCTTATTACAAAAAATAACCGAACGGTCTGCTTTGGATGTGAACCGGCGCCCTGTCATGGGGTGGCCGGTTTTTTTATGGGGTTGAGCTCGTCAGCGGTTACCCGCCGATCATTTTCGAAGCGATGCCTTTTTCCTTGCCGTTTTCGCCCAGTACGATGCCACCTAGGTGCAAAACCAGGAAAGGCACCAGATACCACAACGCAAGCACGTGCATGTCTTTGGCGATGTCTCCCAGCGCATCGTCGGGGCCGAACTTGATGTAAAGCCCCGTCATGACCGACAGGGCGACGCCGGTGTAGAACACGATATACACCCAGGCCTGGAACTTTTCACGCATGCTGGCTTGCGGATTGAATGGACCTTTGTAGAAAATGCCTTGCGAGTAGGTATACGCCAAACGCGCCAGTAGCAACACGCCCATCAAATAACCGGCATACAAGTGCCACTGAAACATATTGCCGCGAATCGATTTGGCCGCTTTGACGGCGTCTTCTTGACTGATGTCGTAAGCCTCTAGTTGCGGTGACGAGGTCAGCGCTTCGGCCATGCCGTTCTTTTCCATCCATCCCATACGTAACAGCACGGTCAGCAGAATAAACAGCATCGTCAGGGCGATGCCCCAGTGAATCACACGGTGGATCAACGTAAAATAACGGCGGTCTTCAAGCATCGTTTAGCATCCTTGTTCAGGTTTTCAAAATCCGTTCTACGGGTAAAGAGTGCGTATAGTGTAGCGGGTTCAGCTGTAAATGGCGATGGAAATTCCATATGC